>CBFHCK010000124.1:0-7256 GCA_965653955.1 uncultured Spongiibacteraceae bacterium | reverse complement strand
GTGCCGGCCTCGATTGTGCTCGCCATTCTCGGCGTCGAAACGCGCTACGGCCGCAATACGGGTAGCTATCGCGTGCTCGACGCGCTGACCACGCTCGGCTTCGATTACCCGCCGCGCGCGGATTTTTTCCGCACCCAGTTGCAGGAATTCATGCTGATGGCGCGCGAGCAGAAGCTGCCGGCCGATCGGTTGCTCGGCTCTTACGCCGGCGCGATGGGCTTCGGCCAGTTCATGCCGAGCAGCTATCGTAACTTCGCGGTTGATTTCAATGGCGACGGCTCGGTCGACATCATCAATAACATCGACGACGCCATCGGCAGTATCGCGAATTATCTGAAGGCACATGGCTGGCAGCGCGGCGCGCCGATCGTCGTCCGCGCCAACGTTAATGGACCGGTCGCTGAAAACCTGCTGCGGTCGACGCTGGAGCCACAGACCGCGCTCGCCGAATACAAGCGCCAGGGTATTACCAGCGCGACACCGTTGCCCGACACGACCGGCAGCGCGTTGTTCATGCTCGAAGCCGAAGCGGGCAACGAATACTGGCTCGCACTGAATAATTTCTACGTGATTACGCGCTACAACCGCAGCCAGCTCTATGCGATGGCCGTGACACAACTGAGCGAGGAGATTGCCGCCCAGTGGGTGCGTTAACCGTGAGCTCCGATCCCAGCATGCACGCCCGTTTGGTAGAGCGAGTTCGACTGACGTCATTGGCAGTGGGCGCGCTGTTGATCACCGCATGCGGCAGTTCGCCGATCGGCAGCGATGGCGCACCGAGGCGCAATCTCGATCCATCCAGCATCAAAGATGCGGTGCCGAGGCGCGAGCCGGTCACCAAAGCCGGCAACAAGAGCCCGTACACCGTGCTCGGCAAAACCTACGTGCTGCTGCCATCCGCGAAGGGTTATCGAACCACCGGCATGGCGTCGTGGTACGGCACCAAATTCCACGGTCGCAGTACCGCCAACGGTGACGAATACGATCTGTACGGCATGACCGCCGCGCACAAAACGCTGCCGATTCCTACTTACGTGCTGGTTACCAATCTGGAAAACAACCGCCAGGCGGTGGTGCGCGTCAACGATCGGGGCCCGTTCGTCAGCAATCGGGTGATCGACCTGTCATACGCAGCAGCGGTCAAGCTCGGCTATGCGGATAAAGGCACGGCATTTGTGGAAGTGGCGGCAATCGATGTGGATAATTGGCCGCCGCGCAAGCCGGAGCTGATTCAGGAACCAGTGACGCCGCCGCTGGCGCCCGAACGACCGCTTGGTGGCGCGCCATTGAGCCCAGCTGCACCGGGGCTGGCGACGTCGACCGCCATCGATAAACCTGCCGAGCCTGCGCCAGCGGTTCCGGGTTTCTACGTGCAGGCCGGCGCGTTTGCGCATAAGCCGAGTGCCGATAATCTGCGTAGCCGTCTTGTCGCCGAACTGCAGCAGCCGGTTGAAGTGCTCGCAGGCGGAACCCCGAAATTGTTTCGCGTCCGCGTCGGCCCTCTCGCCACCCGCGCGGAGGCGGATAAGGCGCGCAATGAAATCCTGTCGCGACATATCAGTGAAGCGGCACGCGTGATCGACGAATCCGGCAACTAATCGTTGTTTGCGCAGTCAAGCCAAAGTCATTTAAGCCAGAGTTACAGAAGGAAGTCCGATGAAAAAAATCTTCGCCCTGTGCGCAGCCCTGAGTTGGTCCGTCGTCTCGTTCGCACAGCAAACACAGCCGATCCTGAACCCGGTGCCTGCGGCCACGCCATCGGCACCGACGATCGCAGCGAAGGCATACATCCTGATCGATGCCGACAGCGGCCGCGTTCTCGCCGAGAACAATGCCGATTCGCGGCTGGCGCCGGCGAGTCTCACCAAGCTGATGACGAGTTATGTCCTCTCGTACGAGCTTGAGCAGGGGCATGTACACAACGACGACATGGTGACGATCAGCGAAGGCGCGTGGACGCAAAATCCTGCGTTCAAGGAATCGTCGCTGATGTTCATTCAAGTCGGCACACAGGTGAAATTACACGATCTGCATCTCGGCATCGTCGTGTCATCGGGTAACGACGCCACCGTCGCCGTTGCCGAATATCTCGCCGGCAGCGACAGTGCATTCGCCGATGTAATGAATCAGCACGCGCAAAAACTCGGCATGACCAACACGCATTTCGTCAATTCGCACGGCCTGCCCGATCCGAATCACTACACCACCGCACGCGATCTGGCGAAGCTGTCGCAGGCGATCATTCGTTTTCCGAACGAATATGCGATGTATAAGATTCAGGAATTCACCTACAACAATATCCGTCAGTACAACCGCAACGGTCTGCTGCGCCGCGATCCAACCGTCGATGGTTTGAAAACCGGCCACACGCAGGAAGCGGGTTACTGTTTGATTTCGTCGGCACTGCGCAACGGTATGCGTTTAATTACCGTCGTGCTCGGCGCCGACAGCATCAACCAGCGCGAACAGGAAACCGAAAAACTGCTCGCCTACGGCTTTCGCTATTTCGAAACGAGTAAGGTGTATCAGGCCAATGCCGAAGTCGCGCAACCGCGTATCTGGGGCGGCAGCAAGGAGCAGATCAAACTTGGTGTCGATCGCGATATCGCGCTGACGTACCCGCGCGGCAAGCGTGAGGCGATTCAGGCGACAATGAATATCGAGAAGTATCTGAAAGCACCGATTCAGGCAAATCAGCCAGTGGGCGAGATGCTTGTGACGCTCGATGGCGAAACCATTTTGAAAACGCCGCTGGTCGCACTTGAAACGGTGGAGAAAGGCGGCATCTTCCACCGCATTTGGGATGCAATGGTGTTGTTTTTTACCAAGCTGCTGAGCTGATGATGTTGTCCTCTTTTAACCAAGAGGGCTGAGGGGGAAGCGATGGGCACTGTGTATCTAAACGGCGAATATCTTCCCGTTGAGCAAGCACGCGTGCCCGTGATGGATCGCGGCTTTTTGTTCGGCGATGGCGTTTACGAAGTCATTCCGGTATTTGGCGGCCGCTGTTTTCGCGTCGACGAACATCTCGATCGACTCGATCACAGCCTGCGTGAAACCGGCATTCCGCAGCCTCTAACACGCGAACAATGGCGCGCTATTTTTGAGCGTTTGATCGCGGCATATGGTGGCGGTGATCAAGGCATTTATTTGCAGATCACGCGCGGCGTTGCGGCCACGCGCGAACATCGTTTTCCCGAGCAATGCACACCGACTGTGTTGGCGATGAGCCGCGTTTTACCGCCGACCTCGACTCTGTCCTCCACGGGAATGCCGGCAGCGATTGTCGCGATCACGCTCGACGATATTCGCTGGCAGCGCTGCGATATCAAAAGCACCTCGTTGCTCGGCAGCGTGCTGATGACACAGCGCGCGCTCGATGCCGGCGCACGCGAAGCGATTCTGTTGCGCAACGGCATTGTGCTCGAAGGCGCGAGCAGCAATGTATTTGCGGTGCACAACGGCACGTTGTTTACCGCGCCGAAAAGCCAGTGCATTCTCGCGGGCATCACGCGCGATCTGATTGTCGAGTTGGTGCGGCAGAAAAATATCGCGTTTCGCGAAGAGTCGTTAACGATCGACGCACTGCGCGAAGCGAGCGAAATCTGGATCAGCAGTTCGACGCGCGAAATGACGCCAGTCGCGCAGCTCGACAACAAACCGGTCGGCAACGGTGAAGCGGGGCCGGTATTCCAACAGGTATGGCAGTGGTATCGCGCATTTCGCGCGGCTTTTCAGTAAAACGTTCTGCGAAGTAAAAATATGCGCGCAGTGACGAATGTGCCCAATAAAGTGGGCGCCAAGTAAACGAGAGATTGCCGTAATGGCCGATGTCGAACCGCCAAAAATCAGTTTTCCTTGCGATTACCCGCTCAAAGTCGTCGGCAATGCCGCACACGATTTTCGCGAATTCGTGATCGAAACTATCGAACGTCACGCCGAGATTACGCAGCGCGAATTGATCGACGTCCGCGCCAGCAGTACGGGCCGCTTTTTATCGGTGCGAATAACCATCGTTGCGACCGGTGAAGAGCAAATCCAAACGCTCTACAACGATTTGAAAGCGTCGGGCCGCGTGCACACGGTTCTGTAATGAAAGAGGACACGATGAATTTGCGAGTGCGCCAACTCGGCCTGATCGATTATCAAACCTGCTGGGATGCGATGCGCGATTTCACCGAGCAGCGCGATGCCAATACGCTCGATGAAATCTGGTTCCTGCAACATCCACGCGTCTTCACGCAAGGGCAGGCAGGCAAAGCCGAACACGTCATTGCGCCCGGCGATATTCCGGTGATTCAGGTCGATCGCGGCGGGCAGGTGACCTATCACGGCCCCGGTCAAATCGTCGGTTATTTGTTAGTGGATTTGCGCCGCCGCGGGCTCGGCATTCGCGCATTGGTGAATGGCATCGAAAACGCAATCATCGCCGTGCTTGCACAATACGGCGTGAAAACTTTCGCCAAGCCCGAAGCGCCCGGCGTTTATTTAAATGGCGCGCAACGCGACGCGCGCGATGGCGCCAAAATCGCCGCGCTCGGTTTGCGCGTGCGGCGCGGCTGCACATTTCACGGATTGAGTTTGAATATCGATATGAATCTCGAACCGTATAACCGCATCAATCCCTGCGGTTTCAGCGGATTGCAGGTCGCGCAATTGCGCGATTTAGTCGATAACGCCCCGGCGTTGGAAACTGTCGAAACAGAACTGATGCAGGCATTGTGCGAACAGCTTGATTACGATCCGACGACATTGTCGATCG
This sequence comes from uncultured Spongiibacteraceae bacterium, assembly GCA_965653955.1. Classification (GTDB taxonomy): domain Bacteria; phylum Pseudomonadota; class Gammaproteobacteria; order Pseudomonadales; family CAMLJR01; genus CAMLJR01. The sequence goes on along the minus strand of CBFHCK010000124.1, from coordinate 2,494 downwards.
AAACCCAATTACCGAATTTGTCCGAGTAAAAATATGAGCAACGCCGACAGCAAAACGCCGATCAAAAAAATCACGCAGGGCGAAAAATTACGCGGTGCGGAAAAAGTCGCGCGCATTCCGGTGAAAGTGATTCCGACCGTCGAGCTGCCGGTGAAGCCCGAATGGATTCGCGTAAAGATGCCGATCAGTCCCGAAATTTCGCGCATCAAGGGGCTGCTGCGCAAACACAAACTCGCGTCGGTATGCGAAGAAGCTGCGTGTCCGAATCTCGGTGAATGTTTCAGCGGCGGCACCGCCACCTTCATGATCATGGGCGATATCTGCACACGTCGCTGCCCATTCTGCGATGTCGCACACGGTCGACCGAATGCACTCGATCTCGATGAGCCGCGCGAACTCGCCGAAGCCATCGCCGAAATGCAATTGAAATACGTCGTCGTTACGTCGGTCGATCGCGACGATTTGCGCGACGGCGGCGCGCAACATTTTGCCGATTGCATTCGCGAAACACGCGCGCGGTCGCCGGCGATTCGCATCGAAGTACTCGTGCCGGATTTTCGCGGACGCATGGATGTCGCGCTCGATATTCTCGAACGCGAAGCGCCCGATGTGTTCAATCACAATCTGGAAACGGTACCGAGCCTGTACGCGCAAGTACGCCCCGGTTCCGATTATCTGTGGTCGCTCGATCTGCTGAAAAAATACAAAGCGCGTCGTCCCGATGTGCTGACCAAATCCGGTCTGATGCTTGGCCTGGGTGAGACGCGCGAAGAATTATTGCAAGTGATGCACGACATGCGCGCGCACGATATCGACATGATTACGCTCGGTCAATATCTGCAACCGAGCCGCAACCATTTACCCGTATCGCGTTTCGTGCCGCCGGAAGAATTCGAAGAATACGGCCGCATCGCCACCGAACTCGGATTCAAAAGCGTTGCGAGTGGACCGTTAGTGCGTTCGTCATATCACGCGGACAAGCAGGTGGATTTGAGTTTGTTGAAGTAATCAAAAATAAAAAATCTTTATCATTTTTGTAGGGCGCATTAGCTGAAAGCGTAATGCGCCGCTTTCGGCGACGTTGGCGCAATAACCTAAAGGTCGTGCATTTCATTTATTGCGCCCTGCACAGATTTAGTTTTCGTTTAATCCAAAGGGTTGCCGCGTGTGGAGTCGTTCCTTCCAGGAGTTCTCGATCTGGACGATTTCGTTGGCCGTCATATCGGGTGAGACTCGTTGAAGAATACTGAACGAAAAGCGTTTCGGATCGCGTTCCTTTAGCAATTTATTTCCACCATGCCCTTGCTTTGCATAGTTCATCCAGCGGCCATATAAATTTGATTCCCCATAGGCGGAGCCTATATAGCCCTTGCGATCATGTGTATCGAAAATGTAATAAATGCCGCGCCACTGAGAAAGAGCCGATTTCCATCGCAAGGGAATAAAGCTGAGCTGTTCCCATGAAAGAATAATATCGTCCCACTTGGGCATGACATCGTCGAACATGCTTTCTTCCAAAATCGAAAGCACAGGCATTTCGTTTCGGTGCGAACGGCGCCACCATGAACGCTCCGGCGGTGGCCATCCAACGACTAATTTTCCCTTCCACAAGGCAAAGATATCGGTGAGAGTGAGATCAAACCATAAAATGGATTGTCGTTCTTCTCCGTTAAAGCCCTGCATTCCAGATTTTCTCATTTCAAGATATGCAGGTATTTGCCAGTACTGTTCGACGGTAAGCGATTTCGTATTTCCAATCTTGTATAAACCAACGAATACAGCTTTGCCGGGTTCATGACCGATAAATGACGCGACATACCCGTGATTAATCATGTTCGCCATGACTTTTTCTAACTTTTCTCCCTGCGTTTGTTGATAGGCATTGAAAACGTCTGGTTTCTCTGCCGCTAGCCAAGGAAGAATTTTTCGTAGCTCCGGCTCGTAGGGTCTATGACGTAGAGCAATGACATCTTTAGGATCGATTGCCTTACTTAGTAACAAATCATTGAGATTCATTTTTATATAAAACCCGCTCGTATCGAACCGCCAATATTTCTACGAAAATTTGTTGAATTAGCTTTCTATCTGACGGCTTGGCTCACGCATCCCAATCACCAACCGATCCAGCAATATCCACGCGTCATCGCCAGAGCCTTTAATCGCCGCATCGATTTTTTGTGCGAGCTTCAATAAGTTCGCAATGCGTTTCAATTTCAGACGCTGCAATGCACTGCGCACCAGCGGTTTGCGTTTATCCCATACGCCGGCGGAATCGATGGCACGGTCGATTGATTGACCTTGCTCGATTAATTCGCCGCATTTGTACAGCGTGCGCAATTCTTTCGTCAGTGCCCATAAGATAACCGGCGGCTCTTCGCCTTCGCCGCGCAGGCCGGCGAGGGCGCGCAGGCACGCGGCGATTTGGCCGCCGAGCATTTGATCGGCGAGATTGAAAATATCGTAACGCGCGCTATCAGCGACGGTGTTCGTTACG
>CBFHCK010000123.1:0-7292 GCA_965653955.1 uncultured Spongiibacteraceae bacterium | reverse complement strand
GCTGAAAATAGCCGGCGTGTTTTGCGTCGGTTACTATGGCGCCTCATCGCCGACTCCACATTAACGTTCGTCGCGTTCATGTCCCGATTCTGTATGCATCGATACATCGCCTATTTGCTGATTTTGCTGCTGCCGTTGCAGGCAGCGGCGGCGGCACGCCTTGCCGTTTGTGCGGAAAGCTCGATCAGTGCTGTGCAGACGATGGATCATTGTTCGCAACAGTCGATGAATTCGTCGCCCTCGCGAGATTTATCGAATTCTGATTATTCAGACGCTACAAAAAAACAAGGCAACACGGCGTGCTATTTGGGTTCGATTTGCATCGCCAGCTTCGGCGCGTTGGCGATACCGAGCGCTTACCATTTCGCTCGCATCGAACACGAAAGGCCCCTCCATTTTTTCACTCCCGCGTTTTATCTCTCGGTAATTCCCGACACTCCACAACGACCGCCCAGCGTTCTCTGACACGTCTGCAATAAATGCACGTGTATTTCGCACGTGCCGTGGATTTGTTTGGGAGAGCGCAATGCATCTTCGTCAACTATTCCGGCTCAAACCGGTATTGCTTCTATTGCTGTGGCCGACGTCGCTGTCTGCCATCGCAGGACCCATGGGTTTTCAGGATTCCTGGATGAGCATGGGAGACCTGGGGCCGAACTGGCGCGAAGTATTCGTCAACTACGCGTTTACGCCGCGCGATGCGGTCGGCGTTTCGCAAACGTATATGCGTGCGGACGATGACAGTCGATCGCGTGATCTCACCGAACTGACTTACACCCGTCTGCTGAAACGCTGGAATCAGCGCGACGCGCAGGCGAATGTATGGTTTATCGGCGGTGTCGGCGAGATATGGCTGCATGACCGCGATCGAGATCGCGATAGCCATCGCGCCGCGATATCACCGGGTGTTCAGGTCGATTACGAAACCACGCGCGTATATTTTTCGGCCACGCATCGGCTCTATCGGGCATCCGACATTAATCACGATTACAACACAGTACGGACGGGGTTTTCATTTTTTGAGACCGGTTATGAAAGTACGCAGCCGTGGCTGATCGTCGAGGGCCGTTCGATGAACGGGTTGTCGGATCGAATCGAAGTGACACCGATGTTGCGGCTGATTAATCGCCGTTATTTTGTCGAGGCCGGCGTCAACAATTTTGGTCAGCCCCGTTTCAACTTCATGTTTATTTTTTAACGATTAAGAGGAAATTTTTATGAAAGCAATCATTTTTGTATTGTCGTTCGGCCTTACCGCTTTCGCTCATGCGGCGCAAACAATTACCGCACAGGTGAATGGCATGGTCTGCGCTTTTTGCGCACAGGGTATCGAGAAAAAGGTGCGGGCTTTACCGCAAACCCAGGACGTCTACGTAAATCTCAAACAGAAAATCGTCGCAGCACAATTGAAAGAAGGCGAGCAGCTTTCGCCAGACGTAATCGCCGCGTTAATCAAGGAGGCTGGCTACGATGTAGCGCATATCGAAACGGTCGATGATACGACCGCTGCCATTCGAGCCCGCATGGAGCAGAAATAACATGGAAAACATTGAGGGTCTCGGATCCACGCGAGCAGCGTCGCTGCTCGCATTATTCACCAGCAGCGGTACCTTGATTTGCTGCGCTATTCCAGCCTTGCTGGTCGCCGTAGGCGCGGGCGCTGCGCTGTCGTCGTTAATCGCAAACATACCGCAGCTCGTCTGGTTCTCGGAACATAAGATGCCCGTGTTTTTAACGGCTGCCATTATGTTGGTCGTGGCTGGTTTTATGCAGTGGCGGGCGCGACGGCTGCCATGTCCTGTCGATCCTGTGTTAGCGCAAGCGTGTACGAGAATGCGGCGCAATTCGCTGCGAATATATCTTTTCTCGGTCGGTGTGTTTGGGTTAGGCGTGTTTTTCGCTTTCATCGCGCCGCTGATTTTTTAAAATCCGCCACCATGCGACGCATAGCTTTCGCTGGCTGTGCGCGATGGTTTACCCTGTCACCCCGTGCGCGTTATGCACGCCGTTATAAGGGTAAACGCGATGGAATGGCATCAAAGCCAACATACCCTGATCCGGCAGCTCGTCGCTGAAATCGAACGACGGCTGCCGCCCGCGCAAGCCGAACCGGTCGCCGAATTCGCGCGACAATTTTATGAAAGCTTTCCTGTCGATGAATTGCGTGGCCGTTCGCTCGGCGATTTATACGCATCGACCTACGGCAGCTGGCATTTTCTTCAGTATTACGACAACACGCGTCCGAAAGTGCGCGCGTTGAATCCCGAGTTCGAACGCCACGGCTGGCAGCTCGGCCACAGCGTCATCGCGATAGTTTGCCCCGATGTGCCATTCGCGCTCGATTCGGTGCGCAGCGAATTGAACTCGCGCAATATCACGATTTTCACGATTCACTCCACTTCGCTGCGCGTGCGGCGCGATCGCGATGCGCGTTTACTGGAGCTGCTGTCGCGCAACGGCGACATCGGTGCGGATATTTCCGCGGAAGCATTTATTTATCTCGAAATCAGCCGCCATAGCCAGGCCGAGCAAATCGCCGCGCTCGAAGATGCGCTGCGCGATGTCTTGCGCGAAGTGAATATTGTCGTCAGCGATTTCGCACCGATGCGCGGTTGCGCGCAACTCGCTGCCGATGAATGCGTACTGGAACCGACGGTCGATGAGCCGCTCAATTACGAAGCGGCGCGCGAAAGCTGCGCATTCCTGCAGTGGATTCTCGCCGATAATTTCACTTTTCTCGGTTATGAATTCTTGCGCGTGTCGTACCGCGATATGCTTGTCGACGTCGAGCGCGATACTGAAGGCACGCTCGGTTTATTGAAGGAACGCGAATCGTCGGGTGCGCTCGATTTACAGCTTGAAATCGTGCAGGCGCAGGAAGGTGACCCGTTGCCGCGCCGGCTGCATTTTTCGAAATCGTCGGTGCGCTCACGCGTGCATCGGCGCGTGTATCCGGATTACATCGGCGTGCGCGTATTCGATGAGCAGGGTCGTATTGCCGGCGAACATCGCTTTCTCGGTTTATACACCTCGCGTGTTTATACGATGTCGCCGACGTTGATTCCGGTAATTCGGCGCAAAGTAGCGGCGGTGATCGCGCGCGCGGATTTTTCCGAACGCAGTCATGAGCGCAGCGAATTGGCGCGCATTCTCGAAGTGCATCCGCGCGATGAGTTATTCCAAAGCAGCATCGACGAATTATTTGAAACCACCATTGCCATTTTGCAAATGCAGGAACGCAGACTGATTCGTTTGTTTGTGCGCCACGATCGTCAGCGCAAATTCGTCAATTGTCTGGTGTTCATGCCGCGCGATGTTTACAACACGCACCTACGGTTAAAAATACAAGCATTGTTATGCGAAGCATTCGGCGCGCAGGAAGCCGAATTTTCGACATTCTTTTCCGAATCGATTCTGACGCGCACGCAATTCGTATTGCGCACCGAGCCGCAGCGCGCCGACGCACAACAGGCGGCAGATCGCGATATCGAGTTGCTACAGCAAGATATCCTGCAGGCGTGCATGAGCTGGCAGGACCATCTGCGCAATCATTTGGTCGATGAATTTGGCGAGGAACAAGGGCTGGCCATTGCCACCGAATATGGCGATGGATTTCCCGCTGCCTACCGCGATGATTATCAATCGCGCGCTGCCGTGGCCGACATTCGCAAGATGTCGAATCTAGTATCGGTAACCGATGTGGCGATGAGTTTTTATCGCAGCATTGGCGATACCGAGCAGACCGCACGTTTTCGCTTGTTTCATTTGCAGGATCCGCTGCCGTTGTCCGATGTGATGCCGATTCTCGAAAATCTCGGTCTGCGCGTTATTTCGGAACGTTCATATGGCGTCAAGCGCGCATCCGGCACGCAGATATGGATTCACGAATTCGTCCTGTTCTACGGCTGGGCCGCCGGCATCGAGATCAACGAAGTCAAAGGTAATTTTCAAGAGGCGTTCGCGCGCATCTGGTACGGCGATGCCGAAAACGATGCGTTCAACAAGCTGGTACTCGGTACCGGCTTGAGTTGGCGCGATGTCGCCATGCTGCGCTCATACGCACGCTATCTGAAACAGATCCAATTTAGTTTCAGCAGCGAATACATCGCTGAAACGCTGTTGCGTCAGCTCACGATCACACAATTGCTGGTGCAACTGTTCAATATTCGCTTCGATCCGAAATTCACCGGCAGCGCGGAAGATCGCACGCAGCGTGAACAAAAGCTGGAAGCGCGAATTCTCGCCGCACTCGATGCGGTGCAAAATCTGAGCGAGGATCGAATCATTCGCCAATACGTTGCGCTGCTGCGCGCGACGATGCGTTGTAATTATTTTCAGCATGACGACAGCGGCAAAGCCAAAAACTATTTTGCGTTCAAGCTCGACAGCGCAAATGTTCCCGATATGCCATTGCCGCGACCGCTGTATGAAATTTTCGTGTATTCACCGCGCGTCGAAGGCGTGCATCTGCGCACCAGTCGTGTAGCGCGCGGCGGCTTGCGCTGGTCCGATCGGCCGGAGGATTTTCGCACCGAAGTTCTCGGCTTGGTTAAAGCACAGAACGTTAAAAACGCGGTGATCGTACCCACCGGCGCGAAGGGTGGTTTCGTACTGCGGCGGCCACCGCAGGGCGATCGGGAAGCGATGCAGCAGGAAGGCATCGCGTGTTATCGAATTTTCGTGCAGGGACTGCTCGATCTGACCGATAACATTGTCGATGGTGTCGTGGTGCCGCCGCGTGAAGTAGTGCGCAAGGATGCCGACGATACGTATCTCGTTGTTGCAGCGGATAAAGGCACCGCGAGTTTCTCGGATATCGCGAACGAGATTTCGCATCACTATAACTTCTGGCTTGGCGATGCATTTGCGTCGGGCGGCAGCGTCGGTTACGACCATAAAAAAATGGGCATCACTGCACGCGGAGCGTGGATTTCCGTCGAGCGCCATTTTCGCGAAGTCGGTATCGATGTCAGCAGTAGCGATTTTAGCGTGGTTGGCATCGGCGATATGGCGGGCGATGTATTCGGCAACGGTATGCTGATGTCGCGGCATATTCGTCTGCTTGCGGCATTCAATCATCTGCATATCTTTATCGATCCGAATCCGGATGCCGAAACGAGTTTTACCGAACGCGAGCGTCTGTTCAATTTGCCGCGTTCGACCTGGGAGGATTACAACGCTGAATTGATTTCACCGGGCGGAGGTATATTCAAGCGCAGCGCTAAATCGATTCCGATCAGTGCCGAAATGAAAGAGTGTTTCGCAATTGAAGCCGATCAGTTAACGCCAGCCGAATTAATTTCCGCCTTGCTGAAAGCGCCGGTCGATTTGTTATGGAATGGCGGTATTGGCACGTATGTGAAAGCCAGCTATCAATCGCACGCCGAGTGCGGCGATAAGGCCAACGATGCGCTGCGGGTAAATGGCCGCGATTTGCGCTGCAAAGTGATAGGCGAGGGCGGCAATCTCGGTTGCACGCAATTGGGACGCGTCGAATTCGCTTTGCACGGCGGTCACTGCAATACGGATTTCATCGACAATTCCGCCGGGGTCGATTGCTCGGATCACGAAGTAAATATCAAGATCGCGCTGAATTCGTTAATGCGCGCGGGCGATATGACCGAAAAGCAGCGCCGCGAATTGCTGGTCAGCATGACCGACGATGTCGCGACGTTAGTATTGCGCCACAATTTTCAGCAAACACTCGCATTAAGCCTCGCCGAGCGCGAAGTGATCGAACGTGGCGGCGAATATCATCGCTTGATTCATCAAATGGAAAATCGCGGCGTGCTCAATCGCGCGCTGGAATTCATGCCCGACGATGAAACGCTGATTCAACGTAAAACACTCGGGCGCGGGCTCACGCGTCCGGAGTTGTCGCTGTTGATGTCCTATACGAAGGCCGAGTTGAAATCTGATCTTGCGGTCGATGCGGTGGCGAGCGATCCCTTATTGTCGCGCGCGATATTCAGCGCGTTTCCGCCGCTGTTGGGTGAGCGTTATCCGGCCGCAATCGAAACGCATGGCCTGCGCAGGCAGATTATCGCGACGCAGGTGGCGAATGAAATCGTCGACAAAATGGGGATCACCTTTACCGAGCGCATGGCGCAGTCCACTGGCGCGCATCCGGTGGACATAGCCCGCGCGTTTGTCACTGCACGCGAGATATTTCAATTGCAGGTGCGTCGACGCGAACTGGAGGCGCTCGATCAGCGCGTAGAGGCGTCGATGCAGCTCGAATTGCTCGCGATCCAGATGCGGATGGTGCGACGTGCGACGCGTTGGTTCATTCGTAATCGCCGCGTCAATCTCGATCCGGTGCGGGAGGTCGAGCGCTTCCGACAACCGATCGACGCATTGCATCGCGAGCTGCCTACGTTGCTGGTTGGCCGCTTGCGCGATGATTATCAAACGCGCTATCAACGCTTCATTAATGCACACGTACCTGATGATGTTGCCGCATATGCCGCGTCGGCCAATTTGTTATACGCCTGCATCGGTATTGTCGATGCGGCGGCATCGATCAACGCCGATGTACATAAAGTGGCTGAGGTGTATTTTGCGATTGCACAGGAGCTTGACCTCGATTTGTTCGCGAAACAAATCGCCGAGCTTAAAGTGGAAAATCATTGGCAATCGCAGCAGCGCGAGGCGTTTCGCGATGATCTGGAATGGCAGATGCGCAAACTCTCGGTGAGCGCTATGCGCTATATGTGCAACGAAGGCAATGTCGAAAAATGCGTTTCTCGCTGGTTGGAACAGCAGCATACATTGGTCGAACGGTGGCGCGCATTGCTGGTCGAGGTGCAGGGCACGGAAGCGAAGGAGTTTCCGTTATACGGCGTCGCGATTCGGGAATTGCTCGATCTGGCGCAACGCAGTCAGCACGACGAGGCGGGTTAAGGTATCCTTCGCCCGCCCGTTTTTTGCCTATTTAGCTGAGTCGCTTTATGTATTCTCTTGCCAGAAATTTGTTATTCCGCCTTCCTACCGAAACTTCCCACCACCTCGCGCTGGATGCATTGCAATTGATCGCACGGTTGCATTTGAGCAGCTGTATTGCGCCGCCCGTAGCGGCAAAACCGGTAACGGTGATGGGCATCGATTTTCCCAACCCGGTCGGCCTCGCTGCCGGTCTCGATAAGAATGGCGATTACATCGAAGGACTCGCAAAGCTCGGTTTCGGTTTTATTGAAATCGGCACCATCACGCCCAAGCCGCAGCCCGGTAATCCGCAGCCGCGCTTATTCCGGTTACCGCAAGCGCGCGCGATCATCAATCGCATGGGTTTT
>CBFHCK010000122.1:0-7297 GCA_965653955.1 uncultured Spongiibacteraceae bacterium | reverse complement strand
TGCGCCATAATAAAAAAGGATTGGCAGTAAATACTGCGGGTTCACAGCTATTTCCTCGAGTAAACGTTTCACTGCTCCTGATTGAAAGCTTCGCTGCGGAATAGGGTTTGAAGCGCGAATCAGTTTAAATTTTTTGAAAATCGGCCACGCATTTGCGCATGCGTGCATTCGAACAATCTATATGGCCTATTTATGCTGCGTACCGTTGTGAACAATTATTTGATCGACGTAAAAAAAATCGATCCCGCCCTCCTCGAAAATCCGGTTTTGCGCGTTGCCGAGCTGGGGCTCGATTCGCTCGATTTCGTCGAGATGCTGTTTGAAATAGAAGATCGCTGCGGCTTTCAATTGCCCGAGCCGATGCGGTACATCGAAATGACATATGCGGAAATGCTGGCCGATATGGAATCGCTCATTCGCGAACATCACAACGGGGAGCTGCCGGATCTCCTCGCCGAGGAGGCGAAAAATTAATGGTTAAGGTAGTCGTCACCGGTATGGGGGCGATTACCCCGCTGGGTGCAAATCGGCACAGTACATTCGCCAGCGCGCTCGCTGGCCGCAGCGGCATCGCTCCGGCAGCGAAATCAATTTCTCAATGGCTGCCACATGTCCTCACTGCGGCGGTCGCTGAAAATCCCGAAACGTTATTGGACGCCAAATACGCGGGAGCAGACCGCGCGACGCAATTCGCGCTGGTGGCAGCGCACGAAGCGATGAGCGATGCCGGCATTGCGCCGCATCCGGACGACGGCGGCCGCTTTGGCGTGTTTTGCGGTATCGGTTTCGGCGGCGCGCAAACGCTCGATGCCTTGTACACGCGTTTTTATACGGCACTTCACGACGATTCCACGCCGAAGAAAAATCCGACCGTGATGCATCCGTTATCGGTGCCGCGCATGATGGCGAATGCGCCGGCCGCATTGGTATCGATGCATTATGGATTGCGTGGATCCAGTTATACGTATTCAGTGGCATGTGCATCGTCGGCGATAGCAATTGGTGAGGCGTATCGCGCAATTCGCCACGGTTATCTCGATGCCGCGATTGTGGTCGGTACCGAAGCCATGCTGACGCCGGGTGCGTTAATAGCGTGGAATGCGTTGCGCGTAATGGCGAAACCGCATGCGAGTGATCCTGCGCGCAGCTGCCGTCCATTTTCGGCCGATCGAAATGGCTTTGTACTGGGCGAAGGCGCCGCAGCGATCGTGCTCGAAAGTGAAGCGCGCGCGCGTCAGCGTCATGCAAATCGCATTGCCGAAATTGCCGGATACGGTTGTACCAGCGATGCGCATCATCTGACGGCCGGCACCGAAGTGGAGCAAGCCAATGCGATGCGGCAGGCATTGCAGGAGGCGAATCTCGAGGCCGATCAAATCCATTATTTAAATGCGCATGGCACTGCCACCGAAGCGGGTGATTTAGTGGAAGCGCGATCGATTCGACTCGCTTTCGGTGCAGCGGCGGATAAGCTCGCGGTCGGCGCTACCAAATCGATGCATGGGCATTTGATCGGCGCGTGCGGAATCCTCGAATTCATCATCAGCTTAATGGCGATGCAAAGCGGATCGATCCCTCCGACAGCCTATCTCGATAATCCCGATCCGCGCTGCGATCTCGATTTCGTGCCACTGGAAGCGCGGCACGGTCAGGTGATCGATGCGATCATGTCGAATTCGTTTGCATTCGGCGGCAGCAACGCGGCGCTTTTAGCACGTAAGTGCGAATGACATGAAACCAACCGGTATGAGTGACCGGCATGAATGAACCGTACCGTTATCCATTCACGCTCAACCGCGCCGACATTGAGTCGGTATTACCGCACCGCGGCGATATATTTGCATGCGACCGATTGGTGATAGACGGAACGCATAACTTCACCGGATACGCGCGTTGGAACTCGAATAATAGAATTCTCGCGGGACATTTCCCCGGGTTGCCGATCGTGCCGGGCGTGCTGTTGATTGAGGCGCTGGCGCAGCTCGCAGGTGCAGGACTGCTCAAGGGCGGCGACCCTTACCTGAAAGGATTGGCCGGCGATTGGATTGGCGTACTCGCGTCTGTAAGAAATTGCCGCTTCACGAGTCCGGTGCGACCCGAAGTCGATGTGGAATTCGTTATCTGCTGTCGCCAGATGGGTCCGGCGGCAGTGCAAGTGACTGCATCGGTCAGCACGGACGGTATTGCCGCCGGCCAACTCGAAATCATGTTGGCCTATGCATCGAGAGCGCAAATTACCGCGGCGCTGCAACCGATCGCCGTCGCCGCTGAGCCCGAGTGTTAGAAACTCCGAGTTCCGTAGTGCCTGCGCAGTTTATTTAACATCCCATCGATGCCATTCGAATTTAAGCCACGCATAAAATACCGGCGCCGCAACAATACCGGCCGGGCCGAACAGGCGTTCCATCAATATCATAATGACCAGAATTTCGTGCGGCTTGGCATTGATCTGCTGACCGACGAAACGCGCGTTGATGAAATATTCGAGCTTGTGCACAACCACTAGAAATGTGAGTGATGCGGCTGCAACGCCGAACGACAGGCTGAGACTAATGACGGTGATGGCGGTGTTCGAAATCAAATTCCCAACCACCGGTAGTAAGCCAGCGATAAATGTCACAGCGATTAATGTTTTCGTAAACGGCAGCTGCACACCGAATAGCGGCAGCACGAGCAGCAGATAGCTGGCGGTCAACACGGTATTGAGCGCGGAGATGCGGACCTGCGCGGAAATGACACGCCAGAACGCATCTTCGACGGCGTTGAATTGTTCGAGCAGGCGCGTACTGACGGGGCCGAGATTAGCAGAATGGACGGTGGCGCCGATCGCAAACATCGAGCCGAGCAAGATGCCGATCAATGTGAAACCAATATTTTTTAATGCGCCGAGTCCGACGGTGCCGATATCGGCAGCACGGGTGCGTAACAGTGAGCCGGTGTCGGTCAGCAGATCGTCCTGCGCCGGTAACTTGTCGGCGATGATTGCAGGCAGCCACGATCGCGCCGATGCCAGAATGTCGCTCATCTTCACCAGTAGCGCCGGCACATCAAGGCCATTGCGCAACAATAGATGCAGGCCGAAACCACTCAGCACCAGCGCCGCCCCCACCAGCGTGGCAATGAGAACGACGGCGAGCCAGCGCGAGTGGGCGCTGCGTGCACCGCGATAGACGAAATGCCCAGCGAGGCGAATGACCAGCGCGTATACCAGCATCGCCGCGTACATCACGACAATCAGCTTCAAATACAACAGTAAGAAAAACAGCACGGCACCAGCAACGAAGGCTGCGAAGCGCGCGTGACGCGGTTGCGAAAGGATGGCGAGATTCATGGGTGCATACTGTAAAAGATCGACTAAGGGCTGAATTGTAGGTAATTTTTGTTCCGAGCGCTTTTTGGCTCGAATGGCGAACATTTTTACTGAGCAAATTTGCAGGGTCTCGATGGGATCGTTGGCTTGCGGATCGTTGTTTTCAGCGTACAAACGCTTGAAAATACATCGCGCGCATTGCCGCGCTCGTCGATTCGCAACACGGGCCCATCGAATTCATCTCATGTGAAGATAACCGGAGACTGGCTATGTCAGATCAACAGTCCGAGCAGCCATTGGCCAAGCTTTTAAGCGTGGAGGCTGCGTTAGCCGGAGAGCAATGGTTGGGAGAGCGCATTATCGTGCGCGGTTGGTTGCGTTCGCGGCGCGATTCGAAGGCAGGTATTTCATTCCTGTCGATCAATGACGGCAGTTGCTTTGCATCGATTCAAGCTGTCGTGCCGGCCACACTGAAGAATTACCAAAGCGAAATTCTGCATTTATCGAGTGGCTGCGCAGTTGTTGTGAGCGGTTTGCTGGTGGCATCGCAGGGTCAGGGTCAGGCTTACGAAATTCAGGCTGACCGTGTTGAAGTCGTCGGCTGGGTCGATGATCCTGAAAGTTACCCCATCGCCAAAAAAAGGCACACGTTCGAATATTTACGCACCGTTGCGCATTTGCGCCCACGAACCAATACGTTTGGCGCCATCACGCGCGTTCGCACGACGCTGGCGAATTCAATTCATAATTATTTTTTCAGCAATGGTTTCCAATGGATCAATACACCGCTGATCACTGCGAGCGATTGCGAAGGGGCCGGCGAATTATTTCGCGTCAGCACGCTCGATCTGGCCAATCTGCCGCGCAACGAAAAAGGTGCGATCGACTTCGCGCAGGATTTTTTCGGCGCGCAAACATTTCTTACGGTGTCCGGTCAGCTCAATGTCGAAGCGTATTGTCTCGCGATGTCGAAGGTGTATACCTTCGGCCCGACGTTCCGTGCCGAGAATTCCAATACCAGTCGGCATCTCGCCGAATTCTGGATGGTGGAGCCGGAAATTGCGTTCGCTGATTTGCATGACGATGCGACGCTCGCCGAGGATTTTCTGAAACATTTATTCCGCACGCTGCTGAATTCATGTGGCGAGGATTTGAAGTTTTTCAACGAATTCGTCGATAAGCAATTGATCGATCGACTCGAACATGTTGAGGCGCGGCCATTTGAGCGTATCGACTACGGCGATGCGATTCGGATTTTGCAAAATTGCGGCAAAAAATTTCAGTTCCCGGTGCAATGGGGGCTCGATCTGCAATCCGAACACGAACGTTATTTATGCGAAGAGCATGTGAAAGCGCCGGTGATCGTGATGAATTATCCGAAAGACATCAAAGCGTTTTATATGCGTCAGAACGACGACGGCAAAACCGTCGCCGCGATGGATGTGTTGGCGCCTGGCATCGGTGAAATTATTGGTGGCAGTCAACGCGAGGAGCGACTCGATAGGCTCGATGCGCGCATGCAGGAAATGGAGATCGGCGGCGATCTCTGGTGGTATCGCGATCTGCGCCGCTACGGCACGGTGCCGCATGCCGGGTTCGGATTGGGTTTCGAACGATTGCTGAATTACGTTACCGGCATGGAAAATATTCGCGATGTGATTCCATTCCCGCGCGTACCGGGCGGCGCGTTGTTTTAACAGCGAGTGCCCTCGCCGAATAGCGCTTCATTTTAAATGAGCGATAAAAGGCTAAACAAATTCACCGAGGCAATGCGCATGTCTATTTGGAAAAATTTAATTTCGATCGATGCGATGAATGCCGGCTTCGAAAAAACGCTGGTGCGGCATCTCGGTATCGAAGTGGTCGAGATTGGCGATGATTATGTGAAAGCGAAAATGCCAGTCGATGAACGCACACATCAGCCGTTTGGTTTATTGCATGGCGGCGCATCGGTGGCGCTTGCGGAAACGATGGGCAGCATGGCCGGACAAATGTGCGTCGAGCCCGGCTACACGATTCTCGGCGTCGAAATTAACGCGAATCATGTGCGCGGCGTGCGGGCCGGTCATGTGTATGCGATGGCAAAGCCGCTGCATCTCGGGCGCACTACGCAGGTATGGGATATCCGTATTCATGACGATAACGATAAATTGGTTTGCATATCGCGATTGACCGTCGCAGTGGCGAAGGTGCCGGCGTGAAAGAATTATTTCAAATCCAATTGAGTAAGGCTGGCCGCAAATCGGCAGCGATTTTGATCGCGGTTCTCTATGCGGCATTCGCTTCGAAAGCATTCGCACTGAGCGGTGAAGAAATGACGAGTTATTGCGCCACGAATGCATGTGGCGGTTATTTCCTCGGTGCATTCGACGGTTTGCGTATCGCGGGTGCGGTCGGTAGCGAAAAGCAGCGCAAGGCGGCAATGGTTTGCGCGCCGAGCGAAGTGACGAATGAGCAAATTGTCGACGTCGCGCTCGCCTATCTTGAGCGGCATCGCGAGTTGGGGCATTTGTCTGCCGCCAATCTCGCGCTGCGTGCGTGGCGCGAGCAATGGCCGTGCGGCAGGGATTAAAACGAGTTCCGTCTAACGCTCAAGCTCAGCGGCGAAATTAACGGTCGAGTTCGGCAAAGAATTTACGGCGGCCATGAATCATTTCGCGATACGTTTGAATCAGCGACAAATCGACAGGATCGCCCGAACCTTTGAGCTTATCCATTTTACTTTCCAGATCGATGATTTCTTCGAGCAGGTGCTGTTTAACGGCCTGTACGTTTTCCAGCCGTGGCGAGGCATGCGTAGCGCGGCGATCGTGCGGGCGTTGCAGGTTCAGCGGGTCGAGCGATTGTTTTTTCATGAGCGAGACTCCTTCCCTGCTGGTTCGAGGCTCAATAATAACCAATATCGGTAGTGGCCGGGTTACGCATTAGTAATCGCATCGACGACATGGCGCGATTTGCATTTTGCGACGTATCGCGTCGGGCTTTACCATAGGACGCTATGAATTCTCCCGCCGCTCTTCTCGACTGGAACAACATCGACACCGTATTGCTCGACATGGACGGTACGTTGCTCGATTTGTATTTCGATAATCACTTCTGGCTCGAACATCTGCCGGTGCGCTACGCCGAGCGCAATGGCATCAGCCCCGAGCGTGCCAAGGCACGGCTGGTCGATGCATTCGCGGCCCAGCGTGGTTCGCTGAATTGGTATTGCGTCGATTATTGGTCCGAGCAGTTGCAGCTCGATATCGGCGAACTCAAGCATGAGATTCAGCATCTGATCGCGATCCGGCCGCATGTGGAAGAATTTTTACGGCGCTTGCACAACAGCCCGCGTCAGGTCTGGCTGGTGACGAACGCGCATCGGAAAAGTCTCGATCTGAAATTGCATGCGACGGGCATCGGCGCATGGTTTGACCGCGTGATTTGCTCGCACGATCTACAACTCCCGAAGGAGCAACCTTCGTTCTGGCGGCTCTTTCACAGCACGCATCCGTTCGATCCGGAGCGGACGTTGTTCATCGACGACACTAGCGCGGTGCTGCAGGCGGCGAAGGACTTCGGTGTGCGTTATCTGCTGACGCTATTGCAGCCCGACAGTAAACAGACGAAGCGCGCCACCACCGACTTTCCCGCCATTCTGCATTTCGACGAGATCATGCCGTCGCCATGAGCAGCGTCGGCGAACGTGCGCACGAGCCGGTGCGGCTCGATAAATGGTTGTGGGCAGCACGTTTTTTCAAGACGCGCGGGCTGGCTAAACAAGCGATCGAAACCGGCAAGGTGCGTTACAACGGCCAGCGCTGCAAAGTGAGCCGGGAAGTTGAAGTCGGCGCGCGGCTGACCATTCCGCAGGGTTGGGACGACATCGAAATCGATGTACTCGGGGTATCCGCCGCACGCGGTCCCGCTCCCGAAGCTCGCAAGCTGTACGCAGAGACCGAAGCCAGCCGCAGCGCGCGCGAAAAAGCGGCCGCCGAGCGTCGC
>CBFHCK010000121.1:0-7333 GCA_965653955.1 uncultured Spongiibacteraceae bacterium | reverse complement strand
CAAAGGCATTGCCGTGGCCTGCGATTGCGCCGATCAGCAACAGATCGCCGCGTTGTTTCAGCAAATCGAACGCGAGCACGGCCGCCTCGATGTGCTCGTCAACAATGCCGCATCGATTCACGACGACTTGATCAAGCCGGGTCCGTTCTGGCAGAAGTCCGCAGAGCTCGTCGATATTCTCGATGTCGGTTTGCGTTCGAGTTATCTCGCGAGTTTTTACGCAGCGCCGCTGCTGGTTAAAAACGGTCGCGGACTGATCGTGAACACATCGTCGTTCGGCGCACGCTGCTATATGCACGGCGCTGCGTATGGCGCGCAAAAAGCCGGCCACGACAAAATGGCGCACGACATGGCGCACGATTTCAAACCGTTCAATGTCGCAGCCGTGTCGCTCTGGATGGGCATGCTGCGCACCGAACGCACCGAGCGCGTGATCGAAGCCGAGCCGGAAAAATATGCCGAACTCGCGCAGATGATGGAATCGCCGCAATTGACCGGCCTAGTGATCGACGCGTTGTATCGCGATCCCAAGCTGTTGGAAAAATCGGGACTGACGCTAATCGGCGCGGAAGAAGCGCTGCATTACGGCATCTTAGACATTAATGGTTCGCAACCGCCGTCGCATCGACCGATGCTCGGCGATCCGATCAACTGGAGCGCGGCGGTCGTCGAATAGTTCGCGCCGCGCTCGACATTTTCTACAAGGGTAATGGCGATGAGCAAACTTCTTCCCGAAGGAAAGTACGTCGATCTGAGCAATGGTCTGCGCATGCATTACCACGATCTAGGCAGCGGCGTGCCAGTGCTGTTTCTGCAAGGCAGCGGCAGCGGCGCGAGCGGCTGGTCGAATTTCCAATATAACGTGCCCGCCTTCGTCGAAGCCGGTTATCGCGCGCTGGTAATCGATCTCCCCGGTTACGGTTACACGAGCAAACCGACCGACGCGATTTACACGCTCGATTATTTCGTCGAATACGTAAATGAATTTCTCGAAAAAATCGGCGTGGACAAAATCGTTCCGCTCGGCAATTCCCTCGGTGGTGCCATCGCGCTCGGCTTCACGCTGAAATATCCGCAGAAAGTATCGCAGCTGATTCTGATGTCGCCGGGCGGCATCGAAGACACGCCTGAATATTTCAAGATGCCGGGCATGGCGATCATGAAAGAAGTGTTTTTAAGCGCGGAAAAAACCCGCGGCACACTGGCGAATTTCATTCAGAAAGCGCTCGTGCATGATCCCGCCGTGGCCAATGACGAGTTGATCGATCAGCGTTGGGAAATATTCCAACTGCAAAACGATCAGGTCATTAAAACCATGCAAGTGCCGAACATGACCGAACGTCTCGGCGAAATTAACGCGCCGACGCTGGTATTGTGGGGCATTAACGACAAGCTGATGCCGGACACCGGCGTGATGACATTGGCGCGGGGCCTGAAAGATTTTGAAATGAGCGTGATTTCGAATTGCGGTCACTGGTACATGATCGAACATCCGGAATTGTTCAATCGCACCTGCATCAATTTTTTGAACGACAAGAGCGGACATTAATTCATGGCGTTATCTAACACTCAAATCGAGGCGCTCGGGCTCGAGCTGTACACAGCGTTGCGCGAATGCCGCACGCTGACCGCTTTCACCGATCGTAACATCGGTATTGAGATCACCGACTCGTATCACATCTCGAAACACATGGTGCAATTGCGCCTCGATCGTGACGGCGAAAAAATTGTCGGCAAAAAAATCGGCGTGACCTCGGATGCCGTGCAGAAAATGCTCGGCGTTTATCAACCCGATTTCGGTTTTCTCACCGACGCAATGGCGTTCGGCGATAACGCGAAAATCAAAGTGCCGGGCAATCTGATTCAACCGCGCGCCGAAGGCGAAATTGCGTTTCGTTTGAAGAAAGATTTGCGCGGGCCCGGCGTCACCGCCGAGCAGGTGCTCGATGCGACCGAATGCATTATTCCGTGTTTTGAAATTGTCGATTCGCGTATCCACGATTGGAAAATTAAAATTCAGGATACGGTTGCCGACAATGCGTCGTGCGGTGTTTACGTGCTCGGCAATCAAGAGCTCGACCCGCGCGATTTCGATTTGCCGAATCTGGAAATCGATGTGTTCAAGAACGGCACGAAAATCAGTAGCGGCAAAGGCTCTGCAGTGCAAGGCAATCCGCTCACTGCAGTGGCGTGGCTCGCCAATACGCTCGGCGAATTCGGTATTCCGTTCCTCGCCGGCGAAATTATTCTGTCGGGCTCGCTGGTGCCGCTCGAACCGGTCAAGGCCGGCGATACAATGCATCTCGACCTAAAAGACGCGCGCGGCGTTAAACTCGGCTCCGCGACCTGCTCCTTCACCAATTGATTCGACGTAAAGGGTTTTCGTTATGAGCAAAAAATTACGTGCGGCCATCATCGGCCCCGGCAACATCGGCACCGATTTGCTGATGAAAGCAATGCGCAGCGAGTGGATCGAACCGGTATGGATGGTCGGTGTCGAGGATTCGCCCGGTATCCAGCGTGCACGCGGCTTCGGCATGAAAGTCACCACCGACGGCGTCGATGGTCTGGTGCCGCACATCAAGGCTGACAATATCCAGATCGCGTTCGATGCGACGTCCGCCTACGTGCATGCGGAAAACTCGCGCAAGGTCACCGAACTCGGCGTGATGATGATCGATCTCACCCCTGCCGCGATCGGCCCGTTCTGCATTCCGCCGGTCAACCTTGAAGCGTTGCTTGCCGAAGGTATGAAATCGAACGTCAACATGGTGACGTGTGGCGGTCAGGCGACGATTCCGATGGTCGCCGCGGTATCGCGCGTACAGCCGGTGAAATACGCTGAAATCGTCGCGACCGTCGCATCGAAATCCGCCGGCCCGGGCACGCGTAAAAATATCGACGAATTCACCCGCACCACCGCCGGCGCCATCGAACAGGTCGGCGGCGCGAAACAAGGCAAAGCGATCATTATCATCAACCCGGCCGAGCCGCCGTTGATCATGCGCGACACGATTCACTGCCTGACCGAAGGCGAGCCGCAGCAGGACAAAATCACCGAATCGATTCACGCGATGATCAAGGAAGTGCAGAAATACGTGCCGGGCTATCGCCTGAAAACCGGCCCGATTTTCGACGGCAACCGCGTGACGGTATCGATGGAAGTTGAAGGTCTCGGCGATTTCCTGCCGAAATATTCCGGCAACCTCGACATCATGACCGCCGCCGCACTGCGCACTGCCGAGCTGTATGCCGAGCTGATGCAGAAAAACGCCGCCTGAGACCGACCGAATTTTTAGAAGGTAATCATCATGAATCTGAAAGGTAAAAAAGTTTTATTGCACGACATGTGTCTGCGCGACGGCATGCATCCGAAGCAACACAAAATCAGCGTCGATCAGATGGTCAATATCGCCAGCGGTCTCGATCAGGCCGGCGTACCGTTGATCGAAGTCACACACGGCGACGGCCTCGGCGGCGCATCGGTGAACTACGGTTTTCCCGCGCATAGCGATGAAGAATATCTGCGCGCGGTAACCAAGCACGTCAAGAACGCAAAAATCTCCGCACTGCTATTGCCGGGTATCGGCACCGTCGATCATCTGCGCATGGCCGCCGATTGCGGCGTGAAATGTATTCGCGTTGCAACGCATTGCACCGAAGCCGACGTGTCCGAACAGCACATCGCGCTGTCGCGCAAACTCGGCCTCGACACCGTTGGCTTCCTGATGATGGCGCACATGATCACGCCGGAAGAAATTCTTGCGCAGGCGAAGCTGATGGAGTCATACGGCGCGAATTGCATTTACGCGACCGACTCCGCCGGCTATATGCTGCCCGACGATGTCGTTGCACGTATCGGTTTGCTGCGTGCGGAATTGAATCCCGAAACCGAAATCGGTTTCCACGGCCATCACAATATGGCGATGGGCGTTGCAAATTCGCTGGCTGCTGTTGAAGCCGGTGCCACACGCATCGACGGTTCCGCCGCAGGCCTCGGCGCCGGTGCAGGCAACACCCCGCTCGAAGTATTCGCGGCAGTATTCGAACGCATGGGCGGCGACATGCACGGCGTCGATATTTTCAAACTGATCGACGTCGCCGAAGACCGCGTCGTGCCGATGATGGAACACCCCGTTCGCATCAGCCGCGAAGCGCTCGTGCTCGGTTATGCCGGCGCGTACTCATCGTTCCTGCTGTTTGCAAAACGCGCCGGCAAAAAATACGGCGTACCGGCGCATGAAATCCTGCTCGAAATGGCAGCGCGCAGAACCGTCGGCGGTCAGGAAGATTTGATCGAAGAAATTGCGATGGAAATGAAAGCCAAGAAAGCGGGTTGATTCTTGGCTCAATGCAACAAATAAAAATGCCGGCTTTTGCCGGCACTTTTATTTGTGAAGTTCGAACTCTTTCATGTGGCTTTACGAAACATCGCGCACGATATCGAATTTATCTCCCGTTACCGATCAGACCGAACGCAAAAAAAGCCGGAGCTTACTCCGGCCAATAGGACATTAGGGAGAGACTGGAAGGATCGCGAAATACCGCGAACTTCCAGCACCATATTAAGAAAATTCCATCGCCGAATTCTATGAGACCTAGGGCTTAGATCTAGGTCTTATCCAGTTATTGGCATTCAGCCACCGGCAATGCGCAAGCTATCGCATCAAGCAAAACCTGCTCGTCCAGCGGCTTGTGCAAATACGCGTCAGCGCCCGCCCCTAAACAAGCTTCGCGCATGGCACTGCCATCGTGTGCCGTAATCATGATTACCGGAAATGTTGCGCCTATTCGTCGCAAATAAGTCAATAATTCCAAACCGTTTATACCTGGCATTTGCAAATCAAGCACAATGCAATCGGGCGGATCCACGTGCCATTGCGATAAAAATTCCTTTCCGGACGCATAGGCAGTGGCGTGTATGCCTAATGAATACATGAGTCGAAGCAATGCGCGACGAATAGGTTCTTCGTCATCGATGATTGCAATTGAATAAACGGGATTGGACATAAGCCTTGTATATCGAGGTTGCTTAGAAATTTAAATTAGACCTTGGTCTTAACGCACAGCAAATCGCATGGCATCGATTTATCTCAGCCAAATAATTTAGACGCCATTCGGACCAGCTCAGCCAAACTTCTCGCTTCCATTTTCTGCATGACACTGGCGCGTTGCACTTTAATGGTTTTCTCAGCAGTTCCCAGATTGGAGGCAATCTGCTTGTTCAGAAAACCACTCACCACGCCTTGGAAAACCTGTTTTTCCCGCGGCGTCAAACTACTGAAGCGAGCGCTCAAGACATCGAATTCATCGCGTTTACCGCGTATCTCTTCTGCCTTACTAAGAGCGGCATTCAACGCGGAAAACAGCGAATCTTCATCTATAGGTTTGGTTAAAAAATCGATGGCTCCATCTTTCATTGCATTAACGCTCGCGGCAATGTCGCCGTGACCGCTAATAAAAATGATTGGGCAATGATGCTCTTGTCTATTCAACGCCCGCTGCAATTCAATTCCATTGATTTCGGGCATTTCGAGGTCCATCAGAATGCAATCAATATCACGCAATTTTTCTCGGTCGAGTACATCGCGCGGCGATTGCATTTCTCGCGCATCGTAACCAGCGCTATTCAACAATCTTTTTAATGCGCACACGACGGAAGGCTCATCGTCGACAATCATTACTTTGGCTGCAGCGGACATGACGTTACCCCCAGATAAACGGTTGCAACTCTATCGCTCAATGTTCTGATGCGGTTGCTACCGGCAATGTAAAGCTAAACGTGGCACCACCCTCGCGATTATTCTTGGCCCATAACCAACCGCCATGAGCTTCGATAATTGAGCGGCACAGCGCCAAACCTAAACCAAGGCCGTGCGCCTTGGATGTAACAAAAGGCTCGAAGATGGATTCGAGTTTATTTTCAGCGACTCCGTGGCCTTGATCGCTGACGCTAACACGCAGAGTTGCATCATCGTGCCACGTTGTTGCAATACGAATGTGGCGCCGGCTGGGATCGACATGCTGCATCGCATCGCACGCATTAATAATTAGATTGAGTAGCACTTGCTGGACTTGGATTGAATCTGCAACCACCGCCGGCAAACCGGTCTGCAAATATATTTTCACGACCACGTTACGCGCGATTAGATCGCTGTTCTCCAATGCGATGACCTTTGGAATTACCGCGTTGATATCGATCGGCCTGGGATTGACCTCACCTTTTTTGAGCAGATCGCGCATGCGCTGAATGATTTCCCCAGCCCGTTTATTTTCGGAAATAATGTCATTCAAAATCTCGGAAATGGGCGTCGGCTCGGGGAATTGTTCCTGGTAAATACGTCGTGCGGCTTGCGCGTTACTGAGTATGGCGGTCAATGGCTGATTCAACTCATGTGCAATCGTGCCGGAAATTTCGCCGAGCATTGCGACCCGCCCCAAATGCGCCAGCTCGTCGCGCTGACGCTGAATTTTCACCGCTTCTTTCTTTTGGCGATCGATATCAGTGCTGATACCTAATATTTTCGAGGATTTGCTTTGCGCATCTTTAAATACACAACCGCGCACTGAGAACCATCGATATTCGCCGTTTTCGCGTAACAGACGAACCTCCGATTCAAATGACGAACCCGAAGCAACTGCCGCTTCAAGCGTTTCCGAATGCTTCCGTTGATCGTCCGGATGCACATATTTATTTGAAGCCATCTTCGTTGTGCTTGTGTAAGGATAAGTAGCTCCGTCACCAACGCTAGCGCCGTTCCATTGCACCCGATCGGACTTCTGATCCCAACTCCATGTAACCATCCCTCCCGCTTCAAGCGCCAAACTCAACTGCTGCTTGCGATTTATTGCCGATGTTTCAGCTTCTTTCCACTCCGCAATGACCGCAGCCAGCAGCAACAGCGGCGCTCCGGCAAACAAAATGAAAAACTGAATGGCCAACACGTTTTCCAAGACGCTTCCAACCGTAAACGGGCCTTGCCAATGGTGAGCACCCCAGATTGCGAATATCACCACGGCCAAATTAACTTGCGCGAAAAACCCCGGCTGGAAGCGAATAACGCTCCAGATCATCAGAGGGAATAATGAAAATAACGTCGCGTAATGATGAATATGGCTCAGATCACCAATAACGAAACCAGCGCTAATTACCGCAGCCAGACAAATAGTTAGCGCAACTGCCTCGATTTTTCTGCTCAACGCCCCTGCGGTCGTATCAAATAATTTTTGCTGTACGACAGCAATGATGGCTGGAACCAGCACCATTGCGGCCACTGAATTCGATAACAACCGATTCAGCCATAACCGCCAAAAATCGCCCCCGCCTACCCCA
>CBFHCK010000120.1:0-7435 GCA_965653955.1 uncultured Spongiibacteraceae bacterium | reverse complement strand
CGCTCGATCTCGGTATCGCGCGTTGCCGCCTGATGACGGCGGGGCTGAAAAATCGAACGCTGCCACGTGCACGCATTCGCGTCGCGACAAAGTTCGTCAACGTCGCCAAACAGCATTTCGCCGAACGCGGCGTGCAGGCCGACATCATCAAGTTATACGGCGCGATGGAGTTGGCGCCATTGATGGATCTCGCCGATCTGATCGTCGATATCGTCGACACCGGCAATACCTTGCGTGCGAACGGCATGGAGCCGCTCGAATTGATCGCCGATATCAGCTCACGTTTGGTCGTGAATAAAGCCGCAATGAAATGTAAACATGAGCGCGTGCAGGGCGTAATCGAAAGTTTGCGCAGCGCCGTAGCAAAACGTCAGTTGAGTTAAGCGATAACCATTCGGGTTACACGATGAACAGCACCGCATTGATCCGCCGTATGCGCTCGCAGGATGCGAATTTCGAACGTGAATTCGCGCAATTGCTCGCGTGGGATTCTGTGTCCGACGACGCGGTGCAAAATGCGGTACAGGAAATTCTGCATGCGGTGCGGACGTTCGGCGATTCCGCAGTGCTCGAATACAGCCAGCGTTTCGATCGCCTGACAATCGATACGCCCGCTGCGCTCGAACTACCACAATCGCGGTTGCAACAGGCGCTCTCTAACATTTCGACTGAGGCGCGCACTGCGCTTGAAACCGCCGCGCAGCGCATTCGCAGTTATCACGAAAAGCAAAAACAGGAATCGTGGCAGTACAGCGAAGCCGATGGCACCGTGCTCGGTCAGAAAATCACGCCGTTGCAGCGCGTCGGTATTTACGTACCTGGCGGTAAAGCGTCGTATCCGTCGTCGGTGCTGATGAATGCGTTGCCGGCGAAAGTGGCAGGTGTCGATGAAATCGTCATGACAGTGCCGACGCCGAATGGCGAAATTAACGAATTGGTATTTGCCGCCGCGGCGATCGCCGGTGTCGATCGTGTATTTACTGTCGGCGGTGCGCAGGCGATTGCTGCGCTCGCTTACGGTACGCAATTAATTCCGAAGGTCGACAAAATTGTCGGGCCCGGCAACATCTATGTCGCGACCGCAAAGCGCATGGTGTTCGGTCACGTCGGCCTGGATATGGTCGCCGGTCCCTCGGAAATTCTGATTATCTGCGACGGCGGCACCGATCCCGATTGGATTGCGATGGATTTATTTGCGCAGGCCGAGCACGACGAAAATGCCCAATCGATTCTGCTGAGTCCCGATGCAAAATTTTTGGATTCGGTCGAACGCAGTATCGAAAAATTACTGCCGACGATGCCGCGCCGCGAGATTATTTCCGTTTCATTAAAAAATCGTGGTGCGCTGATACAGGTGCGCGATCTGGACGAAGCCGTTGCGATCAGCAATCGCATGGCGCCAGAGCATCTCGAATTGTCGATCGACAATCCCGATTCTTTATTACCCGCATTGCGCCATGCGGGCGCCATTTTCATGGGTCGTCATACGCCCGAGGCGCTGGGCGATTATTGCGCCGGCCCGAATCACGTATTGCCGACATCGAGCACCGCGCGGTTTTCTTCGCCGCTCGGCGTGTACGATTTCCAGAAGCGCAGCTCGATTATTCATTGTTCGCCAGCCGGTGCGCAGACATTGGCGCGGGTCGCGTCAACGTTGGCGCATGGTGAAGCGCTGACCGCGCACGCGCGCTCCGCAGAAATGCGACTCGAAACAAAATCGTAAAACCCGGCGCAATTGATTTTTCCGCCAGCAGACATTAACTGGTTTATGCAAACCGAAATCATGGAGCAGCAAGTGTGAGTAGCGAGCGAATCAGTGCGCGTATACAGCAGTGGGTGCGTCCCGAAATTCGTGTATTGAACGCGTATCACGTGCCGCCGGCGACCGGCATGATCAAGCTCGATGCAATGGAAAACCCGTATCGCTGGTCCGACGAAATGATCGCCGCGTGGCTGGAAAAATTGCGCGATGCGTCGATCAACCGTTATCCCGATCCGCAGGCAGCTGCCGTGCGCGAGGGTCTGCGTCGTGAAATGGGCGTGGCCGCTGGCCACGATATTTTGCTCGGCAACGGCTCCGACGAAATCATCCAGATGCTCGCGCTGCTCGTTGCCGCGCGCGGACGCTGCGTGCTCGCGCCGGAGCCGGGTTTCGTGATGTATCGGATGATCGCAACGCTGACCGGTCTCGATTATGTGGGCGTGCCGCTCGATGCGAATTTCGATCTCGATCTCGACGCGATGCTCGCCACGATCAAACAGCATCAACCCGCGTTGATTTTTCTCGCGCTGCCGAATAACCCGACCGGCAATTTGTTTTCGGTGGATCGCGTGCGCGCGGTGATCGAAGCGGCCGAAGGATTGGTGATTCTCGATGAGGCGTACACCGCATTCACCGATGCCGATCATCTGAGTTTCGCGCAGGATTACGACAACGTGCTGATCATGCGCACGCTGTCGAAAGTCGGGCTCGCGGGTTTGCGGCTCGGTCTGTTGATTGGCGACGCCGCGTGGCTGCACGAAATCGAAAAAATTCGACTGCCGTACAACATCAATGTGCTGACGCAATTGAGCGCCGAATTCGCGCTCGAAAATTTTCAGGTCATTCGTCAGCAGACGGCGGCGATTCGCGCCGAGCGCGAACGGTTGATGTCGGAATTACGCAGCATTGCCGAGTTGCAGGTATGGCCGAGCGAAGCGAATTTTGTGCTCGTGCGAACGCAGGAGGGGCGCGCGCGGCCGTTGTTCGAGTTCTTGAAGCAGCAAAATATTCTGGTGAAATGCCTCGACGGCGCGCATCCGCAATTGCGCGATTGTCTGCGGCTCACCGTTGGTGAGCCGGCGGATAGCGATCGTCTGCTGACCGCAATTAAAGAAGGGCTCGCCGTCTGAGTTTCTCAGACGGGACCTTTTGATTTTCGTTAGCCCGCCGATTCCGATAGTGCCGGGCGCGTGCCCACCACCATCTGCAACTGCACTTTCTTCCCTGTACGCACAACCACCAGCGTGACCTTATCGCCGGGTCGCGTTGCCGCCAGCAGGTTTAATCCTGCATGCCCATCCCCGACCGCCTGACCGTTGATCGACAACAGGATATCGCCCGGATGGAGCCCCGCCTGCACGCCCGGTCCTTCGTTGTAGAGCCCGGTAATGACGACGCCATTGCCGGGATCGAGATTATTTTGCAGCGCGAGCGCAGCCGACAATCGCTGTACCTCGATGCCGAGCCAGCCGCGCATGGGGTGGCCGTACTCGATTAAATCCTGCATCGTCCGAATCGCAAGATCGGCGGGAATCGCGAGGCCGATGCCACTTGAGCCGCCATTTTGCGTATAAATGGCCGTGTTGATGCCAACCAGTCGGCCGCGTGCATCGATCAGCGCGCCGCCCGAATTCCCCGGATTAATTGCCGCATCGGTTTGCAGGAAATCTTCGTAGGTCGCGAGCCGGAGACCATAGCGTCCGGTCGCCGAGATGATGCCCTGCGACACCGATTGCCCGAAGCCGTACGGATTGCCAATCGCGAGCACGACATCGCCGACACGCGCGCGCGCCGAATCGCCAATCGCGATCGGTTCCAGGTTGGGTACATCGATTTTCAGCGCGGCGAGATCGGTTTCGGTGTCGAACCCAACTACCCGCGCCAGCGCCTCACGGCCATCGGCGAGCAGAACGACGATTTCGTCGGCCCCGTTGATGACGTGATGATTGGTGAGTACATAGCCGTCGTCATTAATGATCACGCCGGAGCCGAGGCTGCGCTGAATACGCTCCTGCTGTTTGCTGGTGCCACGGTTGAAGAAGCGGCGAAACAGCGGATCTTCCAATAGCGGATTCAACGAACTGCGCACGGTTTTGCTGGTGTAGATGTTGACTACCGCAGGCGCCGCACGACCCACCGCGTCGGCGTAGGAATAGGGCTCGCGCGTGCCGCCGAAAGGAAGCGAGATGCCGTCGCTCGATAACGCGGTAGCGATCAATAGGCCGGCGAGGACGCCGCACAGCGTTGGCCAGCCGAGAAAGCGCAAAAGTGAACGCATAAATGATCCGAGGGGTCGGGCTAAAATGGCCGCCAGCCTACCATGACCTTTCTCGAACCGCCGCTGGATATGAGGATTGCGATGCCGACCACATTGATTGAGCTGGTAAATAGCGCAAATCAGCTGTTAACGCCCGAACGCTTCCAGGATTACTGTCCGAATGGACTTCAAGTCGAGGGTCGAGCTGAAGTGCGACGTCTGGTATCGGGTGTGACGGCGAGTCTCGATTTGCTCGAAGCTGCGGTTGCGGCGCGCGCCGATGCGATATTGGTACATCACGGTTATTTCTGGAAAGGCGAGTCTGCGCCGGTCGTCGGGATGAAGCGCAAACGTTTGCAACTATTGTTGAACCACGACATCAGCCTGATCGTTTATCACCTGCCACTCGATGCGCACCCGGAGCTGGGTAATAACGCGCAATTAGCAAAACGGCTCGGTATTTCGATCACCGGTGGATTGCAGCCGGTCGCCAATCCCATCGGCAATATCGGCGAACTGCCCGAAGTCATGCGGCTGTCAGATTTTGGTGAATTGGTCGAACAGCGCCTGGGGCGCAGGCCCCAGTTAATTGCGGGTGGTGACCACGCCATCAAGCGAATCGGTTGGTGTACTGGGGGTGCTCAGTCATACATCGAGCAGGCTGCAGCGTTAGGCCTGGATGCGTTTTTAAGCGGTGAAATTTCCGAACAGACGGTACATGCGGCGCGCGAACTCCGAGTTCACTTCATCGCCGCCGGTCACCACGCCACCGAGCGCTATGGCGCGCGGGCAGTGGGTGACTATTTGGCGAGGCTGTTGAACATCGAGCACCGCTTTATCGATATCGATAATCCGGCGTAGCTGTTAGCCGTGAGGGATCAATAGCGGGGCGGTTCCGGGGTGTGATGCCCGCGTGCTTTTTCCAATCCAAAATCTTCGTCGAGCACGCTTTTGTCGTAAGGCGTTTTTAGTGCGTAATCACGCGGTGGCTCGATATTGGCGGAGCGCTGTTCCTCTAGCACGGGCGCTTTTTCCGGCAATAATTTCAGCAGTTTCACAGCGCCGGGATCGCACAAATCGATCGCGCCGCGTGCCAGATGGTTGTGGACTTCGCGATAGCTTTCGGCCATCTGGCTGAGTAATTCTGCGGTTCGATTGAAATGCGCGTTGACGTCGTAGCGATAGTTTTTATGCTCGTCCTGCAGCGTGTGCAGTTGCTGTTCGATATCTCTACTGCGACCGGGAGCGGCGTGCAATTGACGATATAGCAGGTAACCGAGAGCTGCTCCAACAGCGATAGCGAGCAGTGCGATGCCCCATACTTCGGCAGTGCTGTACACGATTTACCTCCAGAACATCTCGTTCAATAAGAATCTTTCACCAGTATAAATGCATACCGTGACGACTTCACGGCGCGCCCGCAAATTGCGCCGCTTAAATTGCCAAGTTGCGATCGGCTCAGTACAGTGGCCGCGTTTCGACTCCTCCATCGGATTTCACTGTGACCCCGCTTGAGCGTTACCAGGCTGACCTGGCGAAGCCTGGCTTCGTGCGCGATTCCGCGCAGCAAATGGCCATCGAGCATTTGCAACAGCTTTACGAAGCCCTATGTGCGGCAGAGCGCTCTGTCGCTAAGCGAACACCGCTTGCTGCGCTGCTCGATAAATTGCGCAGCCCCAAACCGATCGAACCGGTGCGCGGGCTGTATTTCTGGGGGGGCGTGGGGCGCGGGAAAACGTATCTAATGGATTCGTTTTTCGAGGCATTGCCGATCCAGCGCAAAATGCGCGCGCATTTTCATCGCTTTATGCAGCGCGTTCATCGCGAACTCAAACAGATGGCGGGCGAGAAAAATCCGCTGCAGTTAATTGCTCGACGAATAGCGAACGAAGCGCGTGTCATTTGTTTCGACGAGTTCTTCGTTTCGGATATCGCGGACGCAATGATCCTCGGTACCTTGTTCGAGTCATTATTCGGGTACGGTGTAACTCTGGTGGCGACATCGAACATCGAGCCCGATGGCCTCTATAAGGATGGTTTACAGCGCGCCCGGTTTCTGCCGGCAATCGCGCTAATAAAGAAGCACACACTAGTGCTCAATGTTGATGGCGGCACGGATTATCGCCTGCGCACGCTCGAGAAAGCGGAGCTGTATCACTATCCGCTCGATGAGGCCGCCGATGCGGGATTGGCGCGAAGTTTCGAGGCACTTGCGCCAGAGCCGGGTCACTCCGATCTGGAGATCGAGGTCGAAGGGCGGATGATTCGGGCGCGCTGCATTGCCGATGATGTCGCGTGGTTTGACTTCGCGGCGCTTTGCGATGGGCCGCGCAGTCAAAACGATTACATCGAGCTAGCGCGCGACTATCACGCGGTGCTGATCGGCAATATTCCGCAGCTCGACACCTCGCGTGAGGACCAGGCACGGCGTTTCATCAACCTCGTCGATGAATTCTACGATCGCAATGTGAAGCTGGTACTGGCCGCGATGGTGCCTCTTGACCAGCTGTATAGCGGTCAGCGGCTGCGGTTCGAATTTCAGCGGACGCAAAGCCGATTACTGGAGATGCAATCGCATGAGTATCTCGCGCGCGAGCATCGCCCCTAGGCTATGAGTGGATCGGTCGAGCGCAACGTGAATCAGATTGAATTCGGCTTGAAAACGCAAAATTCCTTCTGTAGTATGCGCGTCCTTGTTGGAACAGCCCCCATCCCATTGATGTCGTGGGCGCTAGAGGCAAAAAAATGAAAACCTTCAGTGCAAAACCCGATGCTGTGCAGCGCGACTGGTACCTGGTTGACGCAGCAGGCAAGACTCTGGGTCGTCTTGCTGCCGAAATTGCGCATCGGTTGCGCGGCAAGCACAAGCCCGAATACACCCCTCATGTCGACACTGGCGATTACATCGTTGTCGTCAATGCGGAAAAAGTACAGGTCACCGGCAAAAAAGCCAGCGACAAGATTTATTACAGCCACTCGGAGTTTCCGGGCGGCATCAAAGAAATCAGCTTCGAAAAGCTGATGGACAAAGCCCCGACGCGTGCACTCGAAATCGCGATCAAGGGTATGTTGCCGCACAATCCGCTCGGTCGCGCCATGTTCAGAAAGCTGAAGGTGTACGCAGGTACCGAACATCCGCATACTGCGCAACAGCCGCAATCTCTGAACATCTAACGGAAAATCATTATGCCAGCCACGCAATACTACGGAACCGGTCGTCGCAAAACTGCAACTGCTCGCGTTTTTCTGCAAGCAGGTAGCGGCAATATCGTGATCAACGATCGCACGCTCGATCAATATTTCGGTCGCGAAGTTGCGCGCATGATCGTGCGTCAGCCGCTCGAGAAAGTTGAGCTTGTCGGCAAGTTCGATCTCAATATCTCCGTGGTCGGCGGCGGCAGCTTCGGCCAAGCCGG
>CBFHCK010000119.1:0-7458 GCA_965653955.1 uncultured Spongiibacteraceae bacterium | reverse complement strand
GCGCGTTTTTGGTAGCGCTACCATTCGGCGCTTCGGCGATGGCGCTCACCTGCAATCCGATCAATTCTCGATGGCGAATGTTTATTAATGACCGCGTGTACTGTTATGAATGATGGAGAAAGCTGATGTTCCTCGGCATCGATATTGGAACATCGGGCGTAAAAGCCATTGTTGTTGATGAGAGCGATACGGTGCGCGCCGAAGCATCCGCCGCGTTGACGGTCAATCGCCCGCAACCGCTGTTTTCCGAGCAGGATCCGGACTCATGGTGGCAGGCAACGATTAGCGCGGTGCAAAGTTTGCCGGCCGATGTGCGTGCGGGCATTACCGCGGTCGGACTTGCCGGCCAAATGCACGGCGCAACGCTGCTCGATGAAGCCGATCGTCCGCTGCGCCCAGCCATTCTGTGGAATGACGGTCGGTCGCAACGCGAGTGCGAGGAAATCGAGCGCGCCGAACCCGATGCGCGCCGGATCACCGGCAATATCGTGATGCCGGGTTTCACCGCGCCGAAATTGCTGTGGGTAAAAAAACATGAGCCGGATATTTTTCGGCGCACGAAATCGGTACTGCTGCCAAAGGATTATGTGCGGCTCAAATTGACCGGCGAAAAGGTCAGCGATTTATCCGATGCATCCGGCACCGCCTGGCTCGATGTCGGCAAACGCGAATGGTCCGACCGCATGTTGGCGACAACCGCACTCGATCGTTCGCACATGCCGAAACTCGTAGAAGGCAATGCCGTGTCGGGTGTTCTGACGCGCGCCTCAGCAGACCTGTTAGGTGTGCCATCGGTAGTCGTTGCAGGCGGCGCCGGCGATAACGCGGCGAGCGCGGCCGGCATGGGTGTGACCGCCGCGCAGGAGGCATTCTTATCGCTCGGCACATCCGGCGTTTTATTTGTTGCGAACGATAAATTCAGTCCGAATCCCGATCAGGCCGCGCACGCGTTCTGTCATTGCCTGCCGAATCGCTGGCATCAGATGGCGGTGATCCTCAGCGCGGCGAGCACACTCGATTGGCTGTGCGGCCTCACCGGTTTTTCTCACGTCACCGAATTAGTCGCCGCTGCCGAACAACGTGGCCTGCATCGAGCCACACCGTTTTTTCTGCCGTATTTATCCGGCGAACGCACACCGCATAACGACCCGCAAAGCCGTGGCGTATTTTTCGGACTCGGCAACGCATCGACATCGGCCGATCTTGCCGCTGCGGTGCTCGAAGGCGTGGCACTGGCGTTTGCCGATGGCCTCGACGTACTCGGCGGCGACATCCACACGATCAGCGTGGTTGGTGGTGGTGCGCGTCTGCCGTATTGGGGGCGTGTCATCGCCGCCGCGCTGAATCGACCGCTGACCTATCGCAAAGGCGGCGAATTAGGTGCCGCTTTTGGCGCGGCGCGGCTCGCACGGCTTGCGCTGACAAACGAAGACCCCGCGTCCGTATGCATACCACCGCCTGTATCGCACGTGGTCGAACCCGAACCCGCATTGGTTGCGCAGCTCGCTGAGCGCCGCGCCATTTATCGAAAGTTATATCCCAGTCTCAAAGACCTTTTTCAGGAGTTCACGCGATGAGTATTTTTTCCAATATCGAGCCGATTCGATTCGAAGGCCCGGACACACAAAACGAATTCGCTTATCGCGTTTACGACAAAAATCGCGTCGTGCTCGGCAAGCGCATGGAAGACTGGCTGCGTCTCGCCGTTTGTTATTGGCATTCGTTCAACTGGCCCGGCAACGATATTTTCGGCGGCGGCACCTTACCGCGACCGTGGCTCGGTCCGCGGCAAACGCAAGCGCAGGCCGATGAAAAACTCGAAGCCGCGTTCGATTTCATGTCGCGGCTCGGTATGCCGTTTTTCACTTTTCACGATGTCGATGCGATGGCGACTGCCGACACATTGCGCGAGCACGATGCAAATCTGAAAAAAATTGAAGCCGCGTTCGCGAAAAAAATGGAGACCACCGGCATTAAATTGCTGTGGGGCACCGCGAATCTGTTTTCGCATCCGCGTTATATGGGCGGTGCGGCCACCAGTCCCGACGCCGAAGTATTTGCCTTCGCGGCGGCGCAGGTGCGCATGGCCATCGAAGCGACGCATCGCCTAGGCGGCGAAAACTATGTGTTGTGGGGCGGGCGCGAAGGCTACGACTCGCTGATCAACACCGATCTGAGTCGTGAGCTCGATCAATATGGCCGCTTCCTGTCGATGGTGGTCGAGCATAAACACCGCATCGGTTTCAAAGGCACGATTTTGATCGAGCCGAAACCGTTCGAGCCGACCAAACATCAATACGATCACGATTCCGCCGGCGTGTACGCATTCCTGCGCCGCTACAATCTCGAAAAAGAAGTGAAAGTAAATATCGAAGTGAATCACGCCACGTTGGCGGGCCTCGACTTCGAACATGAAGTCGCGATTGCGCGGCATTACGATATTTTCGGTTCGATCGATATGAATCGCGGCGATCCGCGCAACGGTTGGGACACCGATCAATTCCCGAATAATGCGCAGGAACTGGTGCCGGCGATGATGCAAATTATTCAGGACAAAGGCTTCACCACCGGCGGCATTAATTTCGATGCGAAATTGCGTCGTCAATCGATCGATCCTGACGATCTGTATCTCGCACATATCGGCGGCGCCGATACGTTAGCGCACGCGTTACTGAGCGCGGCGAAAGTGATCGAGGAAGGAAAACTCAACCAGCTCGTGCAGACGCGTTACAGCGGTTGGAGCAAAGAACTCGGACAGCGTATCGAGCGCGGCGATTTCAATCTCGCCGAACTTGCCGATCATGCGGTGAATGCCGATCTGAATCCGAAGCCGTTGTCGGGGCATCAGGAGCAGGCGGAAAGCTTCATTGCGCGGAGTTGTTATTGAGTCGCACCAAGATTTTCTGCGTCCGATAATAACGGGCGCAGAAAATTTCATTGTTTCAAAAATCCATTAACGCGATTTTTCCTATTGCCGCACCGCTTTCGAGTATTCGATGCGCAGTTTTTAAATTGGCGGCGTTAATTGGATTAAGGCATTGCGTCAGCGTGGTTTGCAGCAAGCCGCTATCAATCAGTTCCGCCACGCGATTCAGGATTTTATGCTGCTCGATCATGTCTTCGGTATGAAACAACGAGCGCACGAACATACCTTCCCACGCCACGGTAATTGATTTGCGTTTTAGACTGACGATGTCGAAGCTCTGTGGATCGTCGATCAGCGCAAGGCTGCCCTGCGGTGCGATGATTTTTGGAAAATAGCGCAGGTGCAAATCGCTGCCACTCAAACTGGCGACATAGTTGACGTCGCGAAAACCAATCGCCGCAAGCTCCTCGTCGAGAGGCTGGTGATGATCGATCACATGATGCGCGCCCATTTCCTTTACCCATGCAATCGTTTCAGGCCGAGAGGCGCTAGCGATAACGGTCAGCCCGGTTAATTTCCTGACGAGTTGAATCAGTATCGAGCCGACGCCACCAGCGCCGTTGATGATCAAAATTGATCCCGTTTGATCCGGTGTGATACGCAGCCGATCGAACAATAGTTCCCACGCGGCCAACGATGTCAGCGGCAGCGCCGCCGCTTGAGCCCAATTCAACGTGCGCGGTTTTTTGCCGACGATTCGCTCATCGATCGCGTGGAGTTCAGCGTTGGTACCCTGCCGCATTACGTCGCCCGCGTAATAAACCTCGTCGCCGACGTTAAACAGCGAAACATCTGTGCCGACTGCTTCCACAATGCCGGCTGCGTCCCAGCCCAATATCTTCGCCACGCCGTCTTTCGGTTTGCTGCCCGCGCGCATTTTCGTATCGACAGGATTGACCGATATGGCCTTGACGCGGACGAGTAAGTCGCGCGGCCCCGGCGCGGGTGCGGCAAGTTCGAGATCGAGCAGTGCGTCTTCGCGATCGATGGTGCCTGCGTTGTAGTAGCCAATGGCTTTCATATGATCTCCTGCTGACCAACTTTCACTTCACATGCGTTGGCGGATGGTCTCGTCTGTACGTAACACGTTGATTCCGCGACAACTGATGCAGGCATATTAATCCATCGGCTATCATCGCTGCCTTTCATCGTGATTGCGGGGCGATTCTTCCGTTCAGCGATTGTCGATTTATATCCGTTGCGGGAGCTTTTTGTGACCAAGTTATTTACACCGTTCCACATCGATAATCTGACGTTGCGTAATCGCATCGTCATTGCGCCAATGTGTCAGTACTCTGCGGAGAACGGCGAAGCGAATTCGTGGCATCTGATGCACCTTGGAAGTCTCTCGCATTCTGGCGCCGGTCTGATGTTTATCGAAGCGACTGCCGTCGAACCGGTCGGTCGTATCACGCCGCATTGCCTGGGTTTATGGGACGACAAAACCGAGAACGCATTGCGTCGTGTCGTTGCGGAGATCCGCAAATATTCCGACATCAAAATTGGACTGCAAATCGGCCACGCCGGTCGCAAGGCATCGACAAAATCGATGTGGGAGGGCAGCGCGCAAATCGCTGTTGCCGATGGCGGCTGGCAACCCGTGGCGCCGTCGCCAATTCCGTTTTTGGAAACCGAAACACCACCTGTCGCGCTCGATTCCCCAGGCCTTGAGCGAATTCGCGACGCTTTCGCTGCCGCCGCAAAACGCGCCGAGGCTATCGGCATCGATGTGCTGGAAGTGCATGCGGCGCACGGTTATTTGTTACATGAGTTTTTATCGCCGTTGTCGAATCTACGCGACGATGAATACGGCGGCGACTTCAACGCGCGCGTGAAATTCCCGCTCGACGTTTTCGACGCCGTGCGCGCTGCGTTTCCCGCGCATAAGCCGGTCGGCATTCGCATCTCGGCGACCGATTGGGTCGAGGGCGGATGGGATCTCGATCAAAGTGTCGAATTCATTAAATTGTTGAAACAGCGCAGTTGCGCATTCGTTGACGTATCGAGCGCAAGCTTATCGCCACGCCAGAAAATTCCTGTGGGCCCAAGCTACCAGGTGCCGCTCGCCGCGCGTATCAAAGCCGAAACCGGTATGCCGACAATTGCCGTCGGCCTGATTACCGAACCGCAACAGGCCGAGGAAATTTTGACATCCGAGAAAGCAGATCTGATCGCATTCGCGCGTGCGATGCTCTACGACCCGCGTTGGCCGTGGCACGCTGCCGCAGCGCTCGGTGCGCAAGTCGACGCGCCGCCGCAATACTGGCGTGCGGCACCGAATGAGCACAAAGAATTGTTTCGGAAGTAACCGGCATTACCTGGGGCGCGAAGCCCCGTTTTTTTATAACGTTGTTGGTCACGTTATCTATAAATTGCGCCAAACCATCTTGACGTACATTCCACGTTGAATTTCACCGCGCGCTGCGGGCGCGCCGAATTCGATATGTCGGTCGTGCAATAAATTCTGACCGACTAGCGAAACCTCTAACTGTTCGGTCAATTGTTTCGCAATCCGCACATCCATTTCCGCATATTCGCCAATGCCCTCACCATTGACGATTTCAGGCAGATGGCGAATTTTCGATAGATAACGCAAGTGCACATCGAGTTGGAAATCGCCCGGCAGATCGGAGAACGAACGCAATCCGGCTTGATGTCGCGGTGTCGAACCGGCAAAAAAAGCGCCGCGATTTATATCCAGTCCACGCGGGTCGAGCTGCATGTCGAGATAGGAGTAATTGGCGACGAGTCGCCATGTGGGAAGCGGAAAATAATTAATCTGCGTTTCGATACCGCGCGTGGTGCCATCGGTTTTATTGTCGTTAACGACAGGAACGATCGTGAAGCCAGTGTTCGTATCGACGTAAGGCTCGCCGATTTCAAGTGACGCGAGATCGCGATAACGATTGTGAAACGCGGCGATATCGAGATTCAAATTATCGCGTGCCTGCCACCGATAACCTGCTTCGTAAGCGACCAGCACTTCCGAATCGAAATTTGAATTCCCTTGCAGGCGAAATATCGGATTGATCGTGGGGTCGCTCGCATCGACCGCTATGTCGCGCTCCAGCCGTGTCGGCACGCGCACTGCGCGCGACACGGCCGCCCACAGTGTTTGTCGATCGGTAAAATCCCATGCGATACGCGCACTCGGCTGCCATTCGTCGCCGCTGAAATCGTTGTGTTCGAATTTCGTGCCGAGCGTGAAGTGCAGATTATCGGTCAGCGTGATTTGATCCTGGATAAAAAATCCCAGCAATTGATCGCGCGAAGAATCCGGGTCCACATCGAAGATGATTTTACTTTCGTTGCGGTTGTCGGTGACCTGATAGTTAAGGCCCCATAGCCATTGCTGCCGGGTCCAGTTCCATGCGTACTGAAAATCCACGCTGAACGTATCGAGTTCGTCGCGATAACTCGGATCGTCGCGATGCGTCCGGTCGTAATACGCACGCAATGAAAAATTTGAATCGTTATCGATGCGATGTTGCCAGCGAGCCAGAACATTGCCGCCGCTGACCTCGGCATCGAGAGCCCCGGTCGGTCCCTGTCGACCGATGACGGTAATCGACGGATTGAGTTGTCCGAGCGTGCCGCGATAAAGATCGCCCTGCACCGTGATGCTGTCCGCCGCTGTCACATCCCAGTCAGTGCGAGCACCGACATGGCCCAGACGCCAGTCGTCATTACTGTGAGAGCTGTCATTGATGGTGTCGCCGTAATCGACATATTTGCCGAATACCCGATAGCTCGCGCCATTGTTCGCCGTGTCGCCGTAGCGTGCGGCAGCATTGAGTTTGGTGTTGGTGCCGGCGGCCGTTTCGATGAGCAAGCCCTGAGTATCCTGCGCCTTTTTAGTGGTGATATTGATCACGCCGTTAACCGCATTCGACCCCCACAGCGTTGCGCCAGGGCCGCGAATGACTTCGATTCGATCGATATCGGCGAGCAAATAATCCTGCACGTCCCACAACACACCGGAAAATAGCGGTGTGTAAATGCTGCGGGTATCGGAGAGCACGAGCAGTTTTTCGGAATTGACGCTGCTGAATCCACGCGCGCTAACCGCCCAGTCACTGGCGCTTTGCTGCGCGACATTGAGCCCGGGAACAAAGCGCAGCGCGTCCGGCACGGTGGTCGCACCGGAGCGGCGTATTTCCTCATTGGTGACGACGGTGATGGCCGCAGCCGCCGATTGCAGGTTCTGCGCTCGCTTCGAGACCGAAGTGACCTCGATGTTCGAAAGTTCTTCGAGGCTCAAATTGGCCAGCGTTTGCGTGGGCGCCGCTTCGTCAGCGCGGGCCGCTGCGATGGCAAACGCGAGCAGTAAGAGCCCGGAAAGGGTATTCCGCTGGAAAGTGGAAGTTGACTTGCAGACATGCAGAGATGAATCCGTCATCGGTGTAGCCTTCTGGCGCCTGTGAGCTGTTAGTCTAGCAACAGTTTTTGCTGGGGGGCCGCTGTTTAGCAATCTGTTGGGCTTCGAATGCAGGCATCAAAATCGGGATGATATGCTGGGAGTTAATGCCTTT
>CBFHCK010000118.1:0-7465 GCA_965653955.1 uncultured Spongiibacteraceae bacterium | reverse complement strand
TCGTTTTTGGCTGGCGTCAATCACATCATCTATCACGGCACGCCGTATCCGTGGATGGGTGATACGCCCAGCCCGTTCGGTGATGAAGGTTGGGCGCCATTTAGCGGGCCGCAAAATCCGGCGCATTTTTCATCGAACGTGAGCCCCGGCAATACTTCGCTGTGGCCGGACATTTCAGTAGTGAATACATACATTGCGCGCAGTCAGAATCTGTTGCGTCAGGGAGCGCCGTCGATCGATGTTTTAATTTATTACCCCTATCTCGGTTTCAACGGCACGAACCCCGAAGGTGAGCATCGCGAAGCGCTGCTGAAAGGCGAGATACCCGATGCTGATCCACGAAAAACAGCGGGCGAGGCACCGGAGCTGACTGCGGGCAAAAAACAACTTGAGCAATTAATGCATCTGCCGCATGTGAAGGGCGATGGCCGCGCGGAGTGGGTGAGGCAATTGCTACCACTGGTGCAAGAGTTGGATCGTCGCGGTATTAGTTGGGCCTGGGTCAACGGTGACGCACTACAGAGCGGTAAAGTTAGTGCGGGTGCATTGACCGCATCGAGCGGTAGTTATCAAACGGTGTTGTTGCCGAATGTAAAAACTATTGAACAATCGACCTTGCAAAGCCTCGCGCATCTCGCCCGCGCGGGCACTCCAATTTATTTTGCGGGCTCGTTGCCGAGCGAACAACCGGGTTTCAACGACGCTGCGAAAGGCGATCGCGAAATTTCGGAATTAGCACAACAAGTATTGAGCAGTGGTGGGCAGCAGATTGCGTTTGATGCTGTGCAGATCGCCAATAAACTTCAGCAGCAATCGCAAGCACTATTCAAATACAACAATGAGACGACGATTAAAAATTATCGTCGCGCGCTTGGCGATGGCAATTTCGTTTATTTCTTCGCGAATCAGAATGCCGCTACCGATACGGTTGTGCTGCAAACGACTTCGAAGCAAATAATGTGGTGGTTCGATGCCGTGCAGGGTGTGGCATGGCCGGTCGGCACAACCACGAACGGCATCGAGTTACAGCTCGGCGGCTTCGAGAGTCGCTTCCTTATTGTCGGTGTGCCCATGCCGCAGACACTGAAGCCTCAAATGCCCGATACGTTGTTGAGTGCTCTCGCACAAAAGAAATGGAATTTAAAGGAGTGGCATTTCTCTCTCGGTAATTATTCGCAGGAATTAACCACGCTTCAGGACTGGCGCGATATTGCTGAGCTGAAACATGCGAAAGGTCCCGGTCTTTACACGCAGCAATTTGCACTCGAAAGTAAATTTGCCGACGCCCGCTATCTGTTGAATCTTGGCTTGGTACAAGGCAGTGCCGAGGTCATCGTCAATGGTCAGCAAGTCGGCCGGGCGAGCATCCCGCCATTCATCGTCGATATCACGGCTGCGCTGCAGCAAGGCAACAATGTTATCGAGGTCAAGGTGGCGGCCCCGCTGCGTAACTATTTCGTCGGTCGCGCACTCGCGGACGATCCGAAATATTCGCATATGAAAAGGTATGCCGATGAGCTTGTTGCGGCGGGATTGATCGGGCCGATTAATTTGGTCGAGGTTATGCCTGGCGAATTACGAAACAAGTAAGGACACATCGCAGAACAAGGATGTTGGTATCAAACAAAAAAAATAAACGGAGAAAATTATGCTTCGCACAACCTCGAGTCGCGGATATGTCTGTTTTTTTGCAATCGTTTTGTTTCTGGCCGGGGGGGTGGTCGGTGCAGCTACGGAAAAGCAGCTAACGGTCGATTCGACAATCGGCGAGTTACTCGATAACGACGCCGCGCGCGCAGTCCTGATTAAACACGCGCCAGTGATCTTCAATTCGCCGCAGATTGCGCAGGCGCATGGATTGAGTCTGAGCGGGCTCAAGGTATATGCACCTACTATTCTGACCGACGACAAAATGCGAGCAATAAGTGAAGAGCTTGCGCGTACGCCAGGTGCTGTCAGTAAACCAGGAGCGGTTCGACCGGTGCCGATCGTTACGGATTTTTTTGCGGCATTGCAGTTAAAACAAATTCCATTGTGGGAAGGGCGTGCGCCCGATGCGCGAGGTGAAGGTAAAAACGATATGCCGACGCTGACGCCAATCACCACCGATGGCGCAGTCGCAAATGGTACCGCCATCATTGTTGTACCAGGCGGGGGTTATCAAGGATTGGCGACAGGTCACGAGGGGAGGCAGGTAGCCGATTGGTTTGCCGCGCATGGCGTCACCGCGTTCGTGCTGAATTACCGGCTGGCGAGTTTTGGCTATAAACATCCCGTGCAATTGCATGATGCGCAGCGAGCGATTCGGTGGGTGCGCGCGCATGCCGAAGAGTATGGAATCGATCCGAATCGCATTGGCATGATTGGATTTTCTGCAGGCGGTCATTTGACTGCAATGGCATCCACTCTTTTTGATGTAGGTAACGCGAATGCAGCGGACCCCATCGATCGAGTCAGCAGTCGTCCTGACTTCGCCGTGCTCGGTTATCCGGCGATATTGATGGATAAATCACACGCCACGCGATTGAAGTTCATCGATAGCAAAGCAAACGAAAAAGTACTGCGTGAGCTGGTGCCGTCGCAGAACGTCAAGTCGAATACACCGCCGACATTTATCTTTCATACAACCACCGATGAGCTGCTGTCGCCAGCGAATCCGATCGCTTACTACAACGCGCTGCATGCCGCGAAAGTGCCAGTGGAAATGCACATTTTCGAGCAGGGGCGTCACGGGCTTGGCCTGGCAATGACCGATCCCACTTTGAGCGTATGGCCGACGTTGTTGCAGAACTGGTTGCAGCTGCGCGGACTGCTCAGTGCGAATCCCGAATGAAGAAGTTGGCGGTCTCTAAATTATTTTTGGACGTTGAGGCTCAATCTGAAAGTTGGCGATAAATGATCGATTGTTGCAACAGGTGTATATATGTCGTCACTCGCTGAGGTTCTTGTTTCGTTCTATACGCAGCAATTTCCCGTTATCGTGATCAGTTTTCCATTCATGTTGCTGCCCTACATCTTGCTAGAGCGATGGCGTCCTGTTGCGACACCGCCCACCTGGCGCGAGTATCTGACGAATTTTGCAATCAGCACATCAACTATTGCGGTGACTGCGCCAATCGGCTTGGCCGCGGCTCATGCGGCTTACGCGATTCGTCAGAATGCTCCGTGGCCGACATTGGCGTTCACGTTTTCCGATATCGGTATTGGTATGCCCGCAGTCGATCCAGCGCTTCGTATTCTGGCAATGATTTTTATTCCGTTGCTGATGCACGACCTTTGGTTCTACTGGTCGCATCGTCTCGAACACAAAGTCAGATTTCTGTGGCGGTTTCATCAACTACATCACAGCGATATCAACATGAATGCATCGACGTATGCGCGCGATCATTTTCTGCAAAGTACATGGCGCGCATTTTTTTCGATGTTCACCATCGGTTTAATCTTCGATCTGGAATTGAAAGATGCGGAACAGGCTGCACTGCTATCCAATCTGTTTTTGATATTGCTGTCGCAGTTCTATCATTCGGCGACACGCATTCAGTTGCCGTGGCTTGACCGCATATTGGTGACACCCCAAGTACATCGTTTGCATCATTCGGTGCTGCCAAAGCATCAGGACAAAAATTTCGCCGATGCACTACCGATTTTCGATATTTTGTTCGGCACGTATGTAAGACCGGCACGGGATGAGTTTCCAGAAACCGGATTGAGTGACGGTACTAAACCGCCGGCGAAGTGGTGGCAGGCGCAGATTGCGCCGGTGGCTTCGATTTTCAAGCGCAAATTTAATTAATCGGTAATCTTGGTGGGTGGCGATCGTTTGGATTGGTGCTACCTCGAAGAATTCGAGAGGGTGGCCGCGCCTTGATCAATTGCTAAAACGCAAATAGCGTCTAACATTGCTGGTTAGTGGCGAAAATGTGTTCGAAGTAAATTCTTAAAATCGAATTTCGATAAATCTCATTTTCAAAGAACACTTTTGCCGAGAACGAAAATTAATTTGTTTGTATTGTTTCAATGTGATTGAATGCCGCAGTTTTGCTGTTCTGGAGCTGTAACGTGGTATTGGATGCAACTATCCGCAACATAATTATCTTAGTGCGCTCCGCACGCCTTCATCGAGAAGCGGTTTCTTCTCAGCTCTGCCCCTTAATTTGCTCAGCCGCACGGTTTTGCCTGACAGCTTGAATTTTGCGGTATATCGGCCGCGCTATGGCGCGGGAGATTCTTTTTATCAAAAAAATGTAAAAACGAAAGTATCAGTAGCAGAAGTTATTTTAAAAAGACGTTAATCGTCATTCACAACGCAGGAGTCCATCGATGAAAGTGATTCTGAGTTCCAACCCTAAACGTAAAATGCTTGTCAGCGCTGTCGCAACGGCGATTGCCGCTTCTTGTTACAGCAGTGTTGTTCACGCCCAAGCAGCTCTCGACGAAATTATCGTTACCGCACAGAAAAAAGACGATACGTTGCAAACGGTGCCGATGACGGTTAACGCCGTCACCGCCGAAACGATCTCCAAATACAACCTGCTTGATTTCAAAGATATTCAGTCGGTAACCCCGGGTTTGACCATCAAATCCCAAGACAATCGTACCTCGACGATCGCAATGCGCGGTGTAAACGTGTTGACCGACACCGGTTATGGTCCGGGTGTTGCGATCTATTGGAACGAAGTCAATTACGACATCGACTCCGCATTCACCGGAATGTATGACATCGGCCAGATCGAAGTTCTGCGCGGACCGCAAGGCACCTTGCGCGGTATTACCGCTCCCGCAGGCGCGGTCACTTTGGTTACGAAGCAACCAAGTTTCAACGAAATCGAAGGCACGGTTGAGCAATCATTCGGCGAACGCAATCTCTCGAATACGCAAGTCGGTGTTAGCTTGCCGCTCATCGAGAACGTTCTCGCGCTGCGTATTGCAGGGTTGTACGACCATAACCAGAACGACGATATTAAAAATGTTGTCGACGGAAAAACCAACAGCAATCTGGCGCGCAGTGGTCGCTTAACGGTCGGTTTCCGCCCCACAGATAATCTTGAAGCAACGCTGACCCATCAATATATGGAAGCGGGTAGCTCGGGTAGCGGTGCGATTTGGGGTAGCGGGGCTTTTGGTACGATCGATAAATTTGACCGCAAATCGATTAATAACGGCCCAAACTCCAACTCGATTCGCAACGCGGATACAGCATTACGGGTGGAATGGAATCTGGATGGCTATGATTTCG
Source organism: uncultured Spongiibacteraceae bacterium (assembly GCA_965653955.1). Classification (GTDB taxonomy): domain Bacteria; phylum Pseudomonadota; class Gammaproteobacteria; order Pseudomonadales; family CAMLJR01; genus CAMLJR01. Next base: position 2,229 of record CBFHCK010000118.1, on the reverse strand, counting down.
TATCGATCACTGGCTATCGGGATCAGGCGAACTACAACATTAATAATTATGATGCGGGGAATGTGCTGGCTGCTTTTCCGGGATTTCCCGCGGCAACTAACGAAACTCAAACTGCAAGCTACACCTTTACTCAAGAGATGCGTTTTTCTACTGCGGATGCGGACTTCTATAACTGGACCTATGGTCTTTATGGAAGCCGACTTCGTTCAAATACCACCAATGATCAAATTGTTGTCGTCGCCGGACCGTTCCCCTTCCCTTCAAGTGTAGAGATAGGAAATACCAACGAGGAGTACGCGGTATTTACTAATCAAAGCTTCCAATGGACAGATGAGTTCGAAACTCAAGTGGGCCTGCGTTATCAGAGCAAGCGCGCTATTACTGCACTCACCGGAGGGATCCCTTATAACGGCAAGGCGGTCGATGAGGGCGTAACCGGAACGGCCAGTGCTTCTTATCAGCTGACCGACGATGTGCGAGTTTACGCGACTTACGGCCGCTCTTTCCGTTCCGGCGGTTTTACAGTAGCTCCCACCACCCCTAGCGAATTTATCGAATATGAGCCTGAAACCTCTGACTCTATCGAGTTAGGTTTTAAAAGTCGTCTGATGGATGGTCGTGTTCAAATCAACGGTGATGTGTATTACCAGAAATATCACGATTTCCTTGCGCGGACGTCAGAGGGTATTCGTACCGTTGGCGGTCCTGTCGGAGAAGGCAACGACGTTCTTAACTACAACGCCAATGCTGTCGTCAAAGGCGCAGAGCTTCAAGTTGATGCGTTGTTAACCGACAATTGGCAAGCTGGCTTGGGCTTGGCATATACCGATGCAAAATTCACTGACGGCCAAGCATATTGCAATGTCCGTGACGCGGGCGGTGTGATTGTGAATCCGGCTGCTGGTCCGGACGGTGTAGGCGTGAATACTTGCGATGCCAATGGTCGCCTTGCTGGCGAGCCTAATTGGGGTGTAAGCGCGAGCTCGGAATATACTCTGCATTTCACTGCAGTTGATGCTTTCGTACGCGGCCTTTATACCTTCTCAAGCGGCCGCTCGGACGATGCATTAGCGAACAGTGTGCTTGATACGTCCAGTTATGGTATCTGGAACCTTTATTTGGGTGTGCGCGACCAACAAAAGGTTTGGGAAGTGACCGGTTGGGTTAAAAATCTGTTTGATCACGAGCAGGTCATTCGTTATTCCGCAGAGTCGGAGCTCGCTGGCATCCAGTCGGGCTATGCGAATGTGCAATTGGTACCGGAACGTCAATTCGGCATCACCGGCAAGTACAACTTCTCTCTGTAATACCTACGTTATTGATGGGGCACGGAAGCCCTCTATATATAAGAAACAACCTCAAAACGGCTCGCGTTCGCGGGCCGTTTTTCTATTTGTCGTTAAGTTCCCTTGCATATTGTATATATCGTTTACAACGGTATAATCGGCCACGAGCTAAAAAGCTTGGTTTCTACAAAGCAGTTGATATACCTATAACGCTAAGCGCAACGCATTTGTAATCCTTAACAAAAAGAACGCGAAAACCTAACAATTATTCTGTTTCGCGAGCTAATAAACGTAGGAGTAAACCATGACCACGTTCCAGACCTCGACTCGTCCTCAGAAAACGCATCTGGTTAAAGCGATAGCTGCGATTGTCGCTGCGACAGCCTGCGCATCCACCGCGCATGCCCAAAGAGCGCTTGATGAGGTAATCGTAACGGCACAGAAAAAAGACGACACACTGCAAACCGTTCCAATGACCGTTAACGCAGTGACTGCGGACACGATTTCCAAATACAACTTACTTGATTTCAAAGACATCCAATCGGTTACACCAGGTCTGACCATTAAAGCTCAAGACACGCGCACCTCGACGATTGCAATGCGCGGTGTGAACGTACTCACCGATACCGGCTATGGCCCGGGCGTCGCGATTTACTGGAACGAAGTTAACTACGATATTGACAGCGCGTTTAAGGGTATGTACGACGTTGGCCAAATTGAAGTCTTGCGTGGTCCTCAAGGAACACTGCGCGGTATCACTGCACCGGCGGGTGCAGTCACCATCATGACCAAAACGCCGAGCTTTAGTGAAGTTGAAGGGACCATTGAGCAGACGTTTGGCGAGCGTGATCTTTCCAATACACAATTCGGCATGAGTCTTCCGATTATCGAAGATAAATTAGCGCTGCGAATTGCCGGTCTCTATGACCACAACAAGACCGAT
>CBFHCK010000117.1:0-7511 GCA_965653955.1 uncultured Spongiibacteraceae bacterium | reverse complement strand
GCAGGTTGGCGCCCGACAGGGTAATACATTCGTGCGCTTTTATCTGGTGACCTGGATCGGCGAGCGTGTCAGCGCCGATTTACGACGCGCCGTGTTCGAGCATGTGGTGCGGCTGCATCCAGGCTTCTTCGACACTATTCACAGCGGCAGCATCCAATCGACGATCACCACCGACACCACATTATTGCAGACGGTAATCGGCTCATCCGTATCGGTGGCGCTGCGCAATGCGCTGATTCTGATCGGCGGCGTCATCTGGATGTTCATTTCCAATCCCAAACTGACCGGCATGGTGCTGATCAGCGTGCCGCTGGTGATTGCGCCGATTCTGATTTTCGGCCGCCGCGTGCGCGGGCTGTCGCGCGCCAGTCAGGATCGGCTGGCCGATGTCGGCAGTTATGTGGGCGAGGCGGTGCAGAACGTGAAGGTGGTGCAGGCGTTCAACCACCAGGAGATCGATGCGACCCGTTTTGGCGAGCATGTCGAAGCGGCGTTCGATGTTGCACAGCGGCGTATTTTGCAGCGCGCATGGCTCACCACGCTGGTAATTACGCTGGTGCTCGGCGCGATCGGCGCGATGATTTACGTCGGCGGCAATGATGTGAACAGCGGTCGTCTCAGCGCCGGCGAGCTTGCCGCGTTCGTGTTTTACGCGGTCATCGTGGCCGCATCGGTCGGCGCGATCAGTGAGGTTTACGGCGATCTGCAGCGCGCGGCCGGCGCCAGCGAGCGGTTGCTCGAATTACTCGCGGCCACATCGTTGATCGTGGCGCCCGCCAATCCGCGGCCGCTGGCACAACCGGTGCGCGGCGATGTGCAGATCGAGCAGATCCGCTTCTGTTATCCCACGCGTTCCGAGCATGCGGCGATCGATCAGCTGACACTCCATATCGCGGCCGGCAAAACCACCGCGCTGGTGGGCAGTTCCGGCGCGGGCAAATCGACACTGATCGACTTGTTATTGCGCTTTTACGATGTTCAGCAAGGGAAGATTTTGTTCGACGGTGTCGATCTGCGCGAACTCGATCCACACACGCTGCGCACGCAGATCGCATTGGTGCCGCAACAGCCGGTGCTGTTCAGCGGCAGCGTGCTCGACAACATCCGCTACGGTCGTCCCGATGCGACGGAAGCCGAAGTGCGCGATGCAGCCGACGCTGCATTTGCCAGCGAATTCATCGAACGGCTGCCGCAGGGTTATAACAGTCAGGTCGGCGAGCAGGGGGTGCGCTTGTCCGGCGGTCAGCGTCAGCGCATCGCGATTGCGCGCGCGCTGCTGAAGGATCCGGCGCTGCTGTTGCTCGACGAAGCGACCAGTGCGCTCGATGCCGAAAGTGAATTCCAGGTGCAGAAAGCGCTCGAACGATTGATGCAGAACCGCACGACATTGGTCATCGCACATCGCCTGGCAACCGTGGTTAAGGCCGATCAGATCGCCGTGCTCGATCAGGGCAGATTGGCGGCGGTGGGTCGACATCACGAGTTGCTGCAATCGTCGCCGCTGTATGCGCGTTGGGCCGATCTGCAATTCGATAATGCCGCGCGCGATCAGCGACTGGTCGCAGCTCAGTAAACACATTGGATCACCGCTCTCCTTTTGGAGAGAGGAATAATGTCGCGAGGACACACCATGAAATTTCCCGGTAGCCATGTCGTCTCGATCAGCCAGTTCGAACGCGGCGACATCGAAAAATTATTTGCCGTTGCCGATCGCATGGAGCCGTATGCGCATCGTCGCCGCATAACGAAAGTGTTAGACGGTGCGATTCTCGGCAGCATGTTTTTTGAATCGTCGACGCGCACGCGCGTGAGCTTCGGCTGCGCATTCAATTTGCTCGGTGGCGAAGTGCGCGAAACCACCGGCTTCGAGGCGACATCGCTGACTAAAGGCGAATCGCTGCACGACACCGCGCGCGTGTTGTCGGGCTACAGCGATGTGATCGTGATGCGTCACCCGCAGGCGGGGTCGGTTGCCGAGTTCGCGCAATCGTCGCGCGTACCGGTGATCAACGGCGGCGACGGGGCGAACGAGCATCCGAGCCAGGCGTTGTTGGATTTGTACACGATTAAAAAAGAACTCGAACATCACGGCCATGTCGGCGTCGATGGGCTCAGCATCGGCATGATCGGCGATTTGAAATACGGCCGCACGGTGCACTCGCTGTGCAAATTGCTATCGCTATTCAATAACGTCACAGTGACATTGATTTCGCCGAACGAATTGCGCATGCCTGGGGAAATCGTCGAGCAGCTGCGCAGCGCGGGGCATCGCGTGGTCGAATCGGACAACATGGAGCAAAGTCTCTCGCACGTTGATATTGCATACGCGACACGCATTCAGGCCGAGCGTTTTGCGAATGCCGAAGAAGCGATGTTGTATCGCGGCCGTTATCGATTGAATCAGGCCGTGTACACGCAGTACTGCAAACCGAACACCGTGATCATGCATCCACTGCCGCGTGATTCGCGCGCCGAGGCGAACGAACTCGATAACGATCTGAACGACAACCCGAATCTGGCGATCTTTCGGCAGGCCGATAACGGCATTCTGGTGCGGATGGCGTTGTTCGCGTTGATTCTCGATGTCGCCGATCAAGTCGATACGCATGCACGCGACGTTAACTGGTATACCGAGCGGCGCTTCTGATGAAACGCTCGTCGTTCACGCGCGATGACGTCGAAGTGGTCAGCGACACGAGCGCTTACGATGGCTTTTTTAAAGTGCGGGAATTGCACTTGCGTCATCGTAAATTCGATGGCTCATGGAGCCCGACGTTACGCCGTGAATTGGTGTTACGGCATGATGCGGTCGGCGTATTGCTTTACGATCCACGCCGCGACGAAATCGCACTGGTCGAACAATTTCGTGTCGGTGCAATGAAGCGCAACAACAATCCTTGGTTGCTCGAATTGGTCGCGGGATTGATCGACAGCGACGAAAGCGCCGAACAAGTTGCGCGCCGCGAAGCCGTCGAAGAGGCGGGCTGCGATATCAAAGAGATGGAATTCGTCTGCGAATATTTTTCGAGCCCCGGCGGCAACAACGAATATTTCTCGCTGTATTGCGGCCATTGCGATCTCCAGCAGGCGGGCGGCGTTTTCGGTTTACCGGAAGAGGGCGAGGATATTCGCGTGCATGTCGTTGCGGTCGATGAAGCATTGTTGATGTTGCAGCGTGGCGAATTGCAAAACGCGCCGACGATCATCGCGTTGCACTGGCTGCAATTGCATCGGCAACGTCTGCGCGAGCAATGGCGCTGATGCGTTTGTTTTTTGCGGTGCCAATTCCGCCCGAGAATACGGCGGTCTTGTCGGCGCTGTGCGCGCGTCTGCAAACGCAGCACGGTTGGCATTGGGTCGATGAACGCAACTGGCATATCACGCTCGCATTTCTCGGCGAAACCGATGGCAAATGCGTATCGGCGTTGAGTGAACTCGGCGAGCGAGTTGCAGCGAATCACGAATGCAGCACATTGACGCTCGACAGCCTGCAATGGTGGCCGACCCCGAGCCGTCCGCGCCTGCTCGCGGCAGTCGCGGAAAACGCCGGCGCACTGCCGCCATTGCGCAAAGAGCTCGGATCCGGCTTGCGCGATCTCGGAATTAATTTCGATGGCAAACCGCTGCGCCCGCATGTGACGTTGATGCGGCTCGAACGCGGCGTAGAAATTTTCGATTTAAGTTTGCCGCCGTGCCGTGTGCACATCGATGTTGATACGCTGGCGTTGTACCGCAGCGAGCGCGAACGCGGCGAAACGCGCTATCGACCCATTTGGCAGCGGGATTTGAATCCACCCGCGCCCGCATTTTTTAAAAAATAAATCCAAGATGACACGATGACCTCTGCCGAACCCCAAAAAGCTCGTGGCCTGTTGCGCAGCAGTTTCATGGTTAGCCTGTTGACCATGCTGTCGCGTGTACTCGGTTTGGCGCGCGACATTTGCTTCAGCATTTTTATCGGCGTTGGGCCCTCGACCGATCCGTTTTATATCGCGTTTCGCATTCCGAATTTCCTGCGTCGATTATTTGCCGAAGGCGCATTCGCGCAGGCGTTCGTGCCGGTGCTGTCGGAATACCGCCAGCAACGCAGTTTTCAGGATGTACGCGATCTGGTCGATCGCGTCTCCGGTGTGCTCGGGTCGAGTCTGATTGCGGTGAGCGTGCTCGCCGTCGTTGCGGCGCCGCTGGTTGCGGGGCTGTTTGCGCCGGGCTATGCGAGCGATCCGGCGAAATTTGCGCTGACCAGCGATCTCATTCGCATTACGTTTCCGTATTTGTTCCTGATTTCGATGACCGGTTTTTCCGGTGCGATTCTGAACAGCTATGGCCGCTTCGGCGCGCCCGCGTTCGCGCCGGTTCTACTGAACGTGGTGCTAATAGGCGCTGCGTATTTTGCCGGTCGCTGGTTCGAGCAGCCGCTGTATGCGCGGGCGTGGGGCGTGCTGCTGGCGGGCGTCGCGCAGTATTTATTCCAGTGGCCGTTTCTGATGCAGTTGAATTTGTTGCCGCGCCCGCGCTGGCAGCCGCGCGATGAAGGTGTGCGCCGCATATTGATGTTGATGGGGCCGGCTCTGTTCGGGGTGTCGGTCAGCCAGATCAATTTGCTGCTCGGCACCGTGATCGCCTCGTTTTTACCTGCCGGTAGTGTGTCGTGGCTGTATCTGTCGGATCGACTGCACGAATTGCCCCTCGGCGTGTTCGCGGTGGCGATCGGCACGGTGATCCTGCCGAGCCTGTCGCGCGATCAGGCCAGCGCGTCGATGCAAAGTTTCTCGCGCACGCTCGATTGGGGTGTTCGCTTGGTGTTGTTGATCGGCATGCCGGCGTCGGTCGCGCTGTTGTTGATTGGCCATTCGATTCAGCTGGCGTTGTTCCGCTACGGTGAAACCACCGCGCACGATGTGCAGATGTCGTCGTATGCGCTCGCGGCGATTTCGATCGGGCTCAGCGCTTTTATGCTGATCAAGGTGCTGGCACCCGGCTTTTACGCGCGTCAGGACGTGCGCACGCCGGTGCGTATCGGCGTGATCGCGATGGTCGCGAATATGGTGTTCAACCTGATTCTGGTTGTGCCGCTGCATATGAGTCTCAAAATGGGCCATGTCGGATTGGCGCTCGCCACGGCGCTGGCGGCGTGGGTTAACGCCGGTCTGCTCGCGCGCGGCCTGCTGAAACAGCGTATCTACATTCCCCAGCCCGGTTGGCGCGCGTTTGCCCTCAAGCTGACGCTGGCGTGTACCGCTATGGGGTCGCTCTTGTGGCTGGCCGATCCAGGCGATGCCGTGTGGCTCGGCTGGTCATGGTGGCAGCGCGTGCCCGTACTGCTTGCCCTGTGTGGGGCCGGGATCGCGGTATACGCCGGGGTGCTGTTCGCCATGGGTCTGCGTATCAAGGATTTACGCGGGCCGTCGATCTGATGAGGCGCAAGCAGGCCGCCGTTAGCCATCGCTGCGAGTGACTACGTTATAATCGCCGCCCCTGCGCTGCCTGAGTCCGGCGGCATCCCTCCAATGACGAGCATGCGATGGAATTGATTCGCGGTCTGCACAATCTGCGCCCTCGCCATCGTGGCTGCGTCGCGACGATCGGCGCCTTCGACGGCGTGCATCGCGGTCACCGCGCCGTGCTGCAACGGCTGATCGAAAAGGGCCGTAAGCTGCAATTGCCGGTCACCGTCGTATTGTTCGAACCGCTGCCGCGCGAATTTTTTGCACCGCTGCAATCGCCGGCGCGGTTGATGAGTTTTTACGAAAAATTTCTGGCCTTGCGCGAACTCGGCATCGATCGCGTGTTGCGTATCCGCTTTGATCGCGCGCTCAGCGAAATGGGTGCCGAGGAATTCGTGCGTCGCGTGTTCGTCGAAGGGCTCGGCGCGCGGTATATCGTCGTCGGCGATGATCTGCATTTCGGCAAAAACCGCGCGGGCGATTTTGCGTTTTTGCAGGAAGCCGGCGCGCGCTTCGGTTTCGATGTGGTCGCGACGCAATCGGTGGTCGAAGATGGCGAGCGCATCAGCAGCACGCGTATTCGCGCTGCGCTGGAGCAATCGGATTTCGCGCTCGCCGAAGATCTGCTCGGCCGGCCGTATTCGATCAGCGGGCGCGTGATGTTCGGCCAACAGCTCGGCCGCACTATCGGCGTGCCGACGGCGAATCTGAATTTGCGCCGGCTGCGCGCGCCATTGTCGGGCGTCTACGCAGTTGAGATAACAGGGGCGGTGGAAATTAACGGCGCGAGCCCCCATGTATTGCGGGGTGTGGCAAATGTCGGCACGCGCCCGACCATCGGCGATCTGACCAAGGCAATTCTCGAAGTCCATATTTTCGATTTTTCCGGCAATTTGTATCACCGCAACATCAGCGTCGTGTTTCGCAAAAAACTGCGCGATGAAATCAAATTCGACTCGCTCGATCAGTTGAAGCGACAGATCGAAAGCGATATGGCCGCCGGCCGCGATTATTTCCGTATCTAACTGTTTTAATCCCCGACTGAGTTTTTATGACCGATTACAAGCACACGTTAAATTTGCCTGAAACCGAATTTGCGATGAAAGCGAACCTGGCGACACGCGAGCCAGAAACGCTGAAGCGCTGGTACGAGCAAAAGCTGTACGAAACGATTCGGCGCGCGCGCGCCGGCCGCGAAAAATTCATTCTGCATGACGGCCCACCGTACGCGAACGGCGATATTCACATCGGTCACGCGGTCAACAAAATTCTGAAAGACATTATCGTCAAAGCGAAAACGCTGAGCGGGTTCGATGCGCCGTATGTGCCGGGGTGGGATTGCCACGGCTTGCCGATTGAATTGAATGTCGAGAAAAAGCACGGCAAGGCCGGCGCGAAAATCGATGCCGCGACCTTCCGTAATTTCTGTCGTCAATACGCGCAGCAGCAAGTGAATGGTCAGCGCGAGGATTTCAAACGGCTCGGCATCGTCGGCGATTGGGATGCGCCGTATCTGACGATGAATTTCAAATTCGAAGCCGACGAAATTCGCGCGCTCGGCAAAATTGCCGCGAATGGTCATCTGCAAAAAGGTTTCAAGCCGGTGCACTGGTGTCTGGATTGCGCATCGGCACTGGCGGAAGCCGAAGTGGAATATCAAGACAAAACCTCGCCGGCAATCGATGTGGCATTCGCTGCGCTTGATCGTGCGGATTTGTTAAAACGCTTCGGTGTGGATTCGACTATCGAAGGTGAAGCAGCGGTTGCGATATGGACGACGACACCGTGGACATTACCTGCGAATCTCGCGGTGGCGTTGAACGCCGAACTCGATTACGTGCTGGTTCGCTTTAGCCAGGAAAATAAATCGTGGCTGCTTGTGCTTGCCGAAGCGCTCGAAGGCGCGGCGATGAAGCGTTACGGCGTTGATCGTTACGAAATCGTCGGGCGCGCCAAAGGCAATGTGTTAGAGAGCGCGTTGCTGCAACATCCATTTTACGAGCGACAAGTACCGATCATTCTCGGCGAGCACGTCACGACCGATGCGGGCACAGGCGCCGTACA
>CBFHCK010000116.1:0-7619 GCA_965653955.1 uncultured Spongiibacteraceae bacterium | reverse complement strand
GGTTTTGCGCGAGCCGGGGTCAATGCCGAGAATAAATGTCATGCACCGAGCCGTGGAAGGGGTTTGGCTATTATGGACACAGTTTCAAACGGACTGGCAAGCGCACGAAAATCGCTATGCCAGCCGTTTATTTCGCTCATGCGTTGAGTTGTTCCATTACGTCGGCGGAAATATCCGCGTTGGTGTAAACGTTCTGAACGTCGTCGAGATCTTCCAGCGCATCGATCAGATCGAGCACGGTTTCCGCGGCGTCTTTATCGAGCGGTACCTGCGTTGCGGCGATCATCGCAACATCCGCGCTATCCGGCTTTAGTCCAGCCTTGATCATTGCATCCTTGATTGCGCCGACCGTTTCCCACGGCGTCAGCACTTCGATCGAGCCGTCGTCGTGCGTGATCACATCATCGGCACCCGCATCGAGCGCAACTTCCATCACCTGATCTTCGCTGGCACCGGCTTCGAAAATAATCTGGCCTTTGCGCGCAAACAAATAAGCGACCGAACCGTCGGTACCGAGATTGCCGCCGCGTTTCGATAACGCATGGCGTACTTCAGCGACAGTACGATTGCGGTTGTCGGTGATGGCTTCGATCAACACCGCAACGCCACCCGGCGCATAACCCTCGTAAGTCAGCTCCTCGACATTCTCGGCTTCATTGGTGCCGGCGCCGCGCGCGATTGCACGGTCGATGATGTCGCGCGTCATGTTGGCAGTCAGCGCTTTATCGACTGCCGCGCGCAGACGGGGATTATCCGCAGGTTCTGGACCACCCAGTTTTGCCGCGATGGTCAGCTCGCGAATGATCTTGGTAAAAACCTTACCTTTCTTCGCGTCCTGGCGCGCTTTGCGATGCTTGATGTTTGCCCATTTGCTGTGACCGGCCATCGCTCACTCCTCGCTTTTGCGCAAGCGAATATTCAATTCGCGCAATTGCGCTGCATCGACTGCGCCGGGTGCGTCCGTCATCAAACAAGCGGCAGTTTGCGTTTTCGGAAATGCGATTACATCGCGAATCGATTTGGCACCGACCATCAGCATGACCAGACGATCGAGACCGAACGCAAGACCACCATGTGGCGGCGCGCCGTATTTCAAGGCATCGAGCAGGAAACCAAATTTTTCCTCGGCCTCCGCTTCGCCGATACCGAGAATGCGGAACACTGCTTCCTGCATTTCGCGGCGATGAATACGAATCGAACCGCCGCCGAGCTCGGTGCCGTTCAGCACCATATCGTAAGCGTTAGAAAGCGCGGATGCCGGATCGCGCTCAAGCTCTTCCGGTGAACACAACGGCGATGTAAACGGATGGTGACACGGCGACAGACGACCTTCGCCATCTTCATCGAACATCGGGAAGTCGACGACCCACAACGGCGCCCATTGACGCGTATGCAGATTTAAATCTTCACCGATTTTGATACGCAACGCGCCGAGCGCATCGGCAACGATTTTCTTTTTGTCCGCGCCAAAGAAAATAATGTCGCCATCGACCGCTTCGAGTCGCTTGATCAAATCCATCACGACATTTTCAGGCATGAATTTGATGATCGGCGATTGCAGGCCTTCGAGACCTTTCGCCAATTCGTTGACTTTGATCCATGCCAACCCCTTCGCGCCGTAATTCGCGACAAAGCCGGTGTAATCATCGATTTGGCGCCGCGACAACTGCAAACCGCCGCCCGGAACTTTCAATGCAGCAACACGGCCTTTTGGATCGTTCGCCGGTCCGCTGAAGACTTTGAAATCGACCTGTTTCATCAAGTCGCAAATCGAAACGAGTTCGAGCGGAATACGCAGATCGGGTTTATCCGAACCAAAGCGGCTCATCGCTTCCGAATACTGCATGCGCGGGAATTCGCCGAGATCGACACCGAGCACGGTTTTGAACAGCTCGCGAATCATGCCTTCGGTAATCGCCATGATGTCGTCGGCGCCCAGGAACGAGGTTTCGATATCGATCTGCGTGAATTCGGGTTGACGATCCGCACGCAGATCCTCGTCGCGAAAACATTTCGCAATTTGATAGTAACGATCGAAGCCCGACACCATCAGCAATTGCTTGAACAACTGCGGCGATTGCGGCAGTGCGAAAAACTTGCCGGCATGAGTACGGCTCGGTACCAGATAATCGCGCGCGCCTTCGGGTGTGGCGCGAGTCAGAATCGGCGTTTCAAGATCGAGAAAGCCTTGCGCATCGAGATAACCGCGCAACGTTGACGTAATACGTGCGCGCAGACGCAGACGATCCTGCATTTCAGGGCGGCGCAAATCGAGATAGCGATAGCGCAGACGCACTTCTTCGCCTACCGAATTGTGTTCATCGAGCGGAAACGGCGGTGTGGCCGCGGCATTCAGAATTTCGATGTCTTTGCCGAGCACTTCGATCGTGCCGGTCGGCATGTTCGGATTAACCGTATTCGCGGTGCGTGCACGCACACGTCCGGAAATTTTCACGACGTATTCACTGCGCACTTTGTCGGCGCGTTGAAAATGCTCGCCGACATCGGGATCGAACACCACCTGCACAATGCCTTCGCGATCGCGCACATCGAGGAAGATCACGCCGCCGTGATCCCGGCGGCGATCGATCCAACCGCACAGGGTGATGTCTTGATCGATGTGGTCGCTGCGAAGCGTTCCGCAGTAGTGGGTGCGCATGCTCAAAATGTCGGTCCTTAAATCGAAATCACTGATAGAAATTAATGGCAGGCGCAGCCGTTGCCGTGACCGGCCGCGGGTGCTGCAACTGTGGCGCTAGAGGCGCTCTCGGATGACGCAGCGCTGGCCGGTGTCGACGATTCGCTTGCCGCACTCTCGCCGCCGGTAGTCACATTTTTTTTGCCGCCGGATTTGAAATCGGTTTCGTACCAGCCGCCGCCTTTCAGCCGAAATCCTGCTGCGGACACCTTTTTACGCAGCGCCGACGCTTTGCATTGCGGGCACTCGCTAAGCGGCGCATCGCTGATCTTCTGCAGAGCCTCAAGCGCGTGCGAGCACGCATCGCATTGATATTCATAGATCGGCATGGGTTTTCTCCAAACAAAACAGGCGAGACAGGCCCTGAAGGCGCGCGATTATACCTGAAGCCTTATGGCCCCAGTAATGGGAGGAGAGGGGGCGTACAGACAAAAATGCAATCGATTCAGGAAGGAAAAACGCCTGGACAGAAATGAAAACGCCGGACAGATGCCCGGCGTGAAGAGATATCGCTGGGCTTATGCCTCGACGAATTCCTTCAGTTTTTTCAGCGGCCGTACTTTGACTGCCACCGAGGCAGGCTTGGCCTTGAATGTGGTCTCTTCGCCGGTGAATGGATTGATGCCTTTACGTGCTTTGCGCGCCGGCTTTTTCACCGTGGTGATTTTCAGCAGACCAGGCAATGTGAATTCGCCCAGACCTTTTTTGCCGATACTGCGAGCGATCAGTGATTCGATTTCGTCGAATACTGCGGATACTTGCTTACGGTTCAGCTCGGTAGCTTCAGCGATAGATGTCAATACTTGGCTTTTCGACAACTTGGTGGTTACTGCGGCAGCTGCTTTTTTCGGTGCTGCGGCGACAACTTTTTTCGCAGCGACTTTTTTTGCGGCTGGTTTAGCTGCAACTTTCTTCTTTGGAGCGGCTTTCTTAATGGCCATTATCGGATTCCTGTCGGTTGTTCCTGGAAGAGTAATCACCCCTAACAACATCACAGCGATACGCAAAACCTCGATAAAAACAGCGTATTTCGCGCACACCTGCAAATGTCAGCGCATGATATAGACGAACAAACACTGCAATACAAGCATTTTTTGCATTCAGCGCTAAAAAAGCACCTGTTTTTAGGTGTTTTTTTATGAATGGGGTAGAAAATCGAAAAAACTACCGAAGAAAACAGTCTTTTCGATGGCCTCAAATAACTCAGCTTATGGTGTGTGCGGGTTGTAATCCGATGTCCCGCAGCAGCTCTTCCAACGCCACCACTCGTTGATGTAACGCGGCATCTTCATAAGGAACTGGCGGTGCCGCACCCCAAACTGGACGCGGCCACGCGGCATCGCTTTTGAAGCGCGCGATGATATGCACATGCAACTGCGACACGACATTTCCAAGCGCAGCAATGTTCATTTTGTCTGCACCACAATGTCCGGCGAGTGCAGAGCTTACGTGGCTGATTTCATCGAGTAATTGCTGCTGATCGATGTGTGGCAGCTCGAATAGTTCAGTAATTTCGGGACGGCGCGGAACCAGAATCAACCACGGATATTGCGCGTCGTTCATCAGCAATACGCGACTCAATGCGAGATCGCCAATCACCGCGCAGTCTTTTGCCAACTGGGTATGCAGCTCGAACATATGCCTTCCTCCACCGCGTCATTCAATCGTAAAATGCGTGCTCTTTTGCTTATTGGAAGCCACCTCCCTCATGCGCGCAAGTCAATTGCTTCTCGCCACGATCAAAGAAACGCCCGCCGATGCCGAAGTCATCAGCCATCAACTCATGCTGCGCGCCGGACTGATTCGCAAACTGGCATCCGGGCTTTACACGTGGTTGCCGCTCGGTTTGCGCGTATTGCGAAAAGTGGAAGCCATCGTGCGCGAGGAAATGAACAAAGCAGGCGCGCAGGAAGTCTTGATGCCCGTGGTGCAACCCGCCGAGCTTTGGCAGGAATCGGGACGCTGGGAGCAATACGGTCCCGAACTCGCGCGCTTGCACGATCGCCATGATCGCGCGTTTTGCCTCGGCCCGACGCACGAGGAGGTCATCACCGACCTGGTTCGTAACGAACTCAAAAGCTACAAACAACTGCCGGCGAATTTTTATCAGATTCAAACCAAATTTCGCGATGAAATTCGGCCGCGTTTCGGGGTGATGCGTGCGCGCGAATTCATCATGAAAGATGCGTATTCGTTCCATAACGATCAGGCGTCGCTGCAGCAAACCTACGACGCCATGCATCGCGCCTACTGCAATATTTTTACGCGACTCGGTTTGGATTTCCGACCCGTACTCGCCGATACCGGTTCGATCGGCGGTACCGGCTCGCATGAATTTCACGTGCTCGCGGCATCGGGCGAAGACGACATCGCATTTTCGAACAGCAGCGATTACGCGGCGAATGTCGAAATGGCCGAAGCAGTCGCGCCGCACGGCAATCGTCCCGCCGCTACACAATCTCTACAAAAAATCGCGACGCCGAATGCGCATACGATCGATGAAGTCGCTGCATTATTAAAAATCGACGCAAAACAAACGGTAAAAACGTTGATCGTGCTCGGCGCACACGAGGAACGCGAGGAAGAGAAAGCGGCAAAAGCCGCTTCGCTGGTGGCACTGGTAATTCGCGGCGATCACACGCTCAACGACATAAAAGCCGAAAAAATTGCGGGCATCGCCAAACCGCTGACATTCGCAAGCGATGAGCAGATCCGCGCGACGATCGGCTGCAATCCGGGATCGATCGGCCCTGTCGGTTTGAATATTCCGGTAATCGTCGATCGTAGCGCCGCGCATCTCGCCGATTTTGTCTGCGGCGCGAATGACGACGGCTTCCATTTGACCGGCGTTAATTGGGAGCGCGATTCGCCGCTCGCGCGCAGCGAAGATTTGCGCAATGTCGTCGAAGGCGATCCCAGCCCGGACGGTAATGGCACGCTGCAAATAAAACGCGGCATCGAAGTCGGCCATATTTTCCAGCTCGGCACTAAATATTCGGACGCGATGCAGGCGAAAGTGCTGAACGAAGAAGGTCGCGAGCAGGTGATGATCATGGGCTGCTACGGCATCGGCATCAGCCGTGTGGTCGCGGCTGCGATCGAGCAAAATCACGATGCCAACGGAATTATCTGGCCGGAAGCGCTCGCGCCGTTCCAGATCGTCATCGTGCCGCTGAATGCGCAGAAATCCGAAGCCGTTCGCACCGCTGCGGAACAGCTTTACGAGCGTCTGCAAAGCATGGGCTATGCTGTGTTACTCGATGACCGCAACGAACGTCCCGGCGTGAAATTCGCGGACAGCGATTTAATCGGCATTCCGCATCGATTTGTTATCGGCGATCGCAGCCTCGCCGAAAATAAACTCGAATACAAAGGTCGCCGCGATACCCAGGCCAGTGAAATTGCTCTGCACGATGTCGACACATTTGTTCAAACACAAATCCCCCGCCGCTAAATTTCCGGCGTCTCAATGGCTGAGCGCGCTGGCTTTAATAGTCGCGCTCAGCAGCATAATGTCCTCTTCAGCATTGGCTGGCGCCTTACCCGCCAATGCGCAAGAACGCGCTGAAATGCGCGTCTTTTTAAAAGAGGCGATAACCAAATCGGATAGTTTTGTCGATCGCTTCGACGCGGAAGTTTGGCTGCTCGATATGTCGACGCGGCTGACTCCGTATATGCAGAACCCCGAGGAACGGCTCGACTTACTGCGTGCCATCCATCGCGAAGCCAAACGCGCACAGCTGAAACCGGATCTGGTGCTCGCTCTGATTCAGATAGAAAGCCGCTTCGATCGTTACGCGGTATCGCGCGCTGGCGCGCAGGGATTAATGCAGGTGATGCCATTCTGGAAAAACGAAATCGGCCATCCCGAAGATAATCTCACCGATGTCGCCACCAACCTTCGTTATGGCTGCCAAATCCTCAAGTACTACATGCAAAAAGAGAATGGCAGCTGGATGCATGCACTGGCGCGGTATAACGGAAGCTATGGAAAATTGTGGTATCCGACACGCGTTATGGATGCGTGGCGCGATCGCTGGTATGCCGGCGATATGTGAGCGGAAAATGCGATTGACGATTAAAGCAGGCCGAAATTCTTGAGTGCGAGAGCCAGCTTTTCATTGTTGATGGGCTTGCGGATGAAATCCAAGGCTCCCAACTGCAAAACACGTTCGCGCGCTTCGGGTTGTATATCGGCAGAGATCACGATGACCACCGCCTTTAATCCTTCCGCACGAATCTGTTCGAGCACCTGATAACCATCCATCTCCGGCATGGTTAGATCGAGAAACACCATTTCTCCCTTGCCGGCGCGAATCGCAGCCAAGCCTTCGACACCGTTAGTCGCAAATGTCACATCGACATCCCAGCCCTCAGGCAGGGCTCGCTGCACCTGTTTGCGCGCCATATTGGAGTCATCGCAAATCAACAGAGGAATAGACATTTCGCAACAACATCCCGACCCGACAAAACAATGCAGGTCAGTATAGCCCGCTCGGGACGCTTTGCCGGTTACGACCCGGTCGCGGCGCTGTTAGCAACGAACAGCTCGCCCAGCTTACCGCCCTGATTCCAACGTTCGAGAATCGACGCCAACTCGCGCGCCTGGCGATGCAGAGCCTGCAATTCCTCGACGCTATCGCGTCGGCCTGTGTAGACGGGCAGCTTCAGCAGCTCGCCGACTAGCGAGTGCTGGGGCTGCTCGGTGCGCATCACCTCAAGACGCCAGCGCACGCTGTGCACCACCGTGCGATAAAACAACAACTTGGTCGAAAGATCGACCTGGGTGAAATTCTCGAGCGTTCCAAATGCCTTGAAATCACACGCAAACAACCGTGCGCCGCGATCTTGTGAAGTCGCCACGGTTGCTTTGCGCTCCTGTTCCGATAACTGCGCGTGATCGCCAAACAACTCGCCGGGC
>CBFHCK010000115.1:0-7622 GCA_965653955.1 uncultured Spongiibacteraceae bacterium | reverse complement strand
TGACATTTTTCGAGATAGGCGCGGCGAGTATCGACGCTGCGCTGACGAATGCGATCGGTGACGGCAAGCAATGTTGGATGCATTTTTTCTACTGATTAGTTTTGAAAATGAATATCGGAATCGATCAGCTCAGAAACCAGGTGACATCGTCGCGGCCGACAAGATTGATCGATGCATCCGGCCCCATGCTGCCTGCAAGATAGGGCAGCGGTGGCGTTTGCATTTCGCGCCACGCAGCGATCAAGCCATCGGCCCATGACCATGCGGTTTCGACTTCATCGCGGCGCATGAACAGTGTTTGATTGTTATTGATCACATCGAGCAACAAGCGCACATACGCATCGTAACTACCGGTTTTGCTTTCGCGACGGGAGGCGGTCAGGTCGAGCTCTACCGGCTGCAACAGCATCTTTGGCGACAGTTCAGGCTTCTTGTGCAGCATCGACAGCGTGATGTTTTCTTCAGGCTGTAAACGTATCAACAAACGGTTGTTAGTCTGCTCACCAGGGCGATGCGGAAAAATCGAAAATGGCTGTGGTTTGAACTCGATAACAATTTCGGAAAAACGCCGCGTCATGCGTTTGCCGGTACGCAGATAAAACGGTACACCAGCCCAGCGCCAGTTATTCACCGTAGTGCGCAGTGCGACAAACGTTTCAGTATTTTGATCTTCGAGCGCAGTGACTTCCTGCGCATACGCCGCGACCTTTTCACCCTGAATGATGCCTTCGCGATATTGGCCCCGTACTGTATGCAGCGATGCGGTTTCCGACGTGAACGGCGCAAGGGCACGCAGCACTTTTACTTTTTCGTCGCGAATTGCATCGGCTTGCAGACTGTTTGGCGGCTCCATCGCAACGAGACATAACAGTTGCAGTAAATGGTTTTGCACCATGTCCTTGAACGCGCCGAATTTCGTGTAGTAGCTGGTGCGCCCTTCAATGCCGACGGTTTCCGCAACCGTGATTTGCACGTGGCTGATATATTGATTATTCCACACCGGACCGAGCAACGAATTGCCGAAGCGCAGCGCAATCAAATTCTGCACGGTCTCTTTGCCGAGGTAATGATCGATACGAAAAATCGATGATTCTTCGAATGCTTCAGCCACTTCGGTGTTGATCGCACGGCAGCTTTCAAGATCGCTGCCGATCGGTTTTTCCAGCACCACGCGAGATCCTTGCGGAATTAACTGCCGCTGTGCCAATTGATGGCAGATCGGTCCGAATAACTCCGGCGGTGTCGCGAGATAAAATAATTTCGGTGTGGCGTCGTAATCGGTCAACGCAGTTTTCAGCGCAGGGAAGCTATCTGCTTTATAGACATCGATAGCGACATAAAAAACCAGCTGCAGGAAATCCTGCAGTTGCTGATCGCTTAGAAATGTTTTGTGCTTACGCAGACTATCTGCGACGCGCGAGCGAAAATCCTCATCGGATTTTTGATCGCGGCCGCAACACAGAATGCGACGAACTTGCTTGGTGTGTTTTTCCGCTGTCAGTTGAAACAACGCAGGGAGTAGTTTACGCAACGACAAATCGCCGCTACCGCCAAAAATTACAATGTCCAAGTAAACCTCGAATCGATAGATGCGTGTTGCGAATTACTCTTGGGTCAATTTGCCATCGACACATTTGTCGCCTTCCAACCCGGCGCCCCATGCAATCGCGTGCATGATCACTGCCTGGTATTTCGGCTCGCTGTAAGACTCTGCGGTGTGTCCGAGTGCGGAATAAAATACGCGGCCGTTTTTGATGCAGTGTTTCCAGATGATCGGATTATCTGCGCCCATCGCAATCGATTTGCCGAACATTTTTGGACTGTAGGTACTCTCGTCGAGTGTCGCGAGCACATGCACGCCCTTACCGCGTGGGCTGTGAGCGAATGAATACCATTCATCTTCGCGTGCCCAAGTATCGCCGAGGCCCTGCATAATCGGATCATTTTTATCTTCGATACGAATGGTGGCGGTTTGATATTGGGGGTTCATCGGATGGCCGATAAATTGCGCGGCGATTAATGTTTCGGGATGCCATGCCCATTCGTAACTGGTATCGCCGCCAGTCGCATGAATGCCGACGAAACCGCCACCGTTTTGCAAATAGTTTTGCAGGGCGGTGCGTTGCTCCGGAGTCAACACGTCACCACTCACGTTGTTCCAGACAATCACATCGAATTTGGCGAGATCTTCGGCGTTGTGAACAGCGCCGCTGCCGGTGAAATAGGTGGACCAGCCATTTTGTTTGGCGAGCTGTTCGAGCATTGCGGTTGAAGCAGGAATGGCATCTTTATGAATGAAGCCATTGGTCTTAGAAAATACCAGCACCGCAGGATGTGAAAGCGCCGGCACATCGGGACGCGCGGTTTCATAAACCGGTGTACGGAAGAAGCCCAGTTCGCGCATTGTTTTGTAGTACCAGCCACCCGCTGCAGCGGCGAGGACAACCAGGGCAATCAGAATTCGTACGATCCACTTTTTCATGGGTAAGTCACCAGGTGAAATTAATTATGGGGCGGTCTGGACGCGGAATATTAAGCCGTTATTTGCGGGGCTTAACAATGTATCAGCTGAGCGCGTATCGTGTAAACGATTACAGCTATTTCGCCGTGTACAATGTCGCGCGTTTCTCCCTCCTCAAAAGATCTGTGAGTAAAAAGATAAAAGATGAGCTCGATAAAAGACGTCGCTCGCATTGCCGGAGTGTCCACTGCCACCGTCTCGCGAACGCTTGCCGAACCCGAGAAGGTAACCGAAGAGACGCGCCGCAAAGTCGAGGAGGCAATTCAGCGCATCGGTTATGTGCGAAATGCGTTGGCGCGCAGCTTTCGTATGCAGCGCACCCAAACAATTCTGGTGCTGTTGCCCGATGTCGGTAATCCGTTTTATTCGTTGATCATTCAGGGGTTGGAAGAGGTAGCCCAACATCATCATTATCGTTTGCTGATCGGCGACACTCAGAATCAGGCGGAACGCGAGCAGCAATATTTGCAGGCGGTGCGTCAGCGCCAAGTCGACGGTGTGATTTCGTTAGGACACACGTTGCCGGATATTCCGGAATTAAATGGCAAGCGTATTCCCATCGTGATGGCGTGCGAATATTTACACGATGCCTCAGTGTCCTCTGTCAGCATCGACAATATTGCTGCTGCGGAAACTGCAACCGAACATTTATTAAGTCTCGGCCACCGGCGCATTATTTTCATCAACGGTCCGGCCCATACGCCGTTATCGAAGGATCGATTACGCGGCTATCGCAATGCGTTAAAGAACGCCGGCGTCGAATACGATCCGCGCTTGGTGCGACGGGGCGATTTTTCGCTCGCTTCGGGGGAGCAGGTCGCGCTCGAAATTTTTCAGGAAAACCTAACCTTCAGTGCAATCTTCGCTGCCAACGACACGATGGCCATTGGCGCTATCAAGGTGTTGCGGGGGCGTGGGCTTCGCATACCCGACGATATATCGGTTATTGGATTCGACGATATCGAATTTGCGCAGTATGTTGAGCCGCCGTTAACGACAATTCACCAGCCGCGTCGCGAAATCGGTCGGGCGGCAATGAAAAAAATGATTGCGAAGCTCGCGAATAAGAGCGAAAAAGTCGGGCAGGTCATTCTCGGTCATGAGCTGGTGCTGCGTAGCTCCACCGAAAGCCTGCTGAAGCGGCGCGATGTTGCGGCTGCGCAGGTTTCCCCAGCGGGGAATATTGCGTAATTAAAGTCTGAATCGATTAAAAATGGATTATTTAAATTTGCGTAACTTGTGTAACTACCTGTAAACGTTTACATTCCCGCGCTCGAAAAAAATGGGGCGGAAGGAGGCAAATGGTGGCGTCAACGCGAAAACTTCGAATGGGCATGGTTGGTGGTGGCGAAGGCGCATTTATCGGCGCTGTACACCGTTGGGCGGCGGCGCTGGATGGGCAGATTGAACTCGTTTGCGCGGCGTTGAGCAGTGACCCCCAGCGCGCAGCTCGCAGCGGTGCGGCTTTATTTCTGCCGGCATCCCGTGTTTATGCTGATTTTCACGAAATGATGAAAAAAGAACGCGAACTTCCAGCCGATCAGCGCATGGATTTTGTCGCGATTGTCACACCGAATCATTTGCATTTTCCGGTTGCGATGGCTGCGATCGAACATGGCTTTCACGTCGTCTCCGACAAACCGGCAACGCTGAATCTTGATGAATGTCTTCGTTTGCGCGAAGCATTGCGAGGCCGCGATGTTTTGTACGGATTGACGCATACCTATACCGGCTATCCGATGGTGCGCGAAGCGCGCGAGCGTGTTGCCAGCGGCCAGTTGGGAAAAATTCGCAAGATCCTCGTCGATTATTCGCAGGGATGGTTGTCTGCGAATCAGGAGGGTAATAAGCAGGCGGAGTGGCGTGTCGATCCAGCGCGCTCCGGCATCAGCGGCTGTATGGGCGATATCGGTGTGCATGCAGCCAATTTGGCCGAGTTCGTCACGGGTCTATCGATTACCGAGCTAAGTGCGGACCTTAATATTTTCGTGCCTGATCGCAGGCTCGATGATGACGGCAGCGTATTGTTGCGTTTTGATAATGGTGCACGTGGTTTATTGCAGGCGAGTCAAATATGCTGCGGCGAAGAAAACAATCTGACGCTCCGCGTTTACGGTGAAAAAGGTGGCTTGCGCTGGGCGCAGGAAGAACCGAATTCATTGTGGTTACTGCACGCGGATGCGCCCAAGCAATTGTTGCGTACGAGCTCTGTGCAATTATCCGACGCAGCACGCGCAGCATCGCGTACACCTTCCGGGCATCCTGAAGGCTATCTCGAAGCATTCGCAAATATTTACGGCGACTTTATCAAAGCACTGCGCGAATTAAATGGCGGCAAACCATTTGGCGAAGTAATGGCGCAATGTCCGGGTATCGATGCCGGTGTGCGCGGTATGGCTTTTATCGAAACCGTTGTGGCCAACAGCGCAGGCACACAGAAATGGTCTGCTTATCCAACGATCTGAAGTATTTCACGGAGCGTTTTCAATGATTAAAGGTCCAGCTATTTTTCTCGCACAGTTCGCGGGCGATACACCACCGTTCAATACCTTGAACAGCATGGGCGAGTGGGCGGCCGGTCTTGGCTATCGCGGCATTCAGGTGCCGACCATCGGTCCATTCATCGATCTGAAAAAAGCCGCCGAAAGCAAAACCTATTGCGACGATTTAAAAGGCCAGCTCGCGCAGCGCGGTGTTGAAATTACCGAGCTGTCGACGCATTTACAGGGCCAGTTGGTCGCGGTACATCCCGCGTACGATCGTTTGTTCGATGGCTTTGCGCCGCCGGAATTGCGCGGTAACTACAATGCCCGCACTCAATGGGCGACCGAACAACTGATATACGCGGCGAAAGCGAGCGGCAATCTCGGTTTGAAAGCGCACGCAACATTTTCCGGTAGTTTTTTGTGGCAGGTGGCATATCCGTGGCCACAACGTCCGGCCGGTCTCGTTGAAGAAGGATTCGCTGAGCTTGGCAAACGCTGGCTGCCGATTCTCAACGCGTTCGATGAAAACGGCGTCGATGTCTGTTTCGAATTACATCCCAGCGAAGATTTGCACGATGGCGTGACATTCGAGCGTTTCCTCGACGAAGTGAATCAACATCAGCGCGCGAATATTTTGTTCGATCCAAGCCACTTTCTGCTTCAGCATCTCGATTATTTGGCGTTCATCGATATTTATCACGAGCGCATCAAAGCGTTTCATGTGAAAGATGCCGAATTCAATAAGAACGGTCGCAGCGGCGTTTATGGTGGTTATCAAAACTGGATCGATCGTGCCGGACGTTTCCGTTCGCTCGGTGATGGCCAGGTCGATTTCACCGGAATTTTCAGCCGTCTTACCCAGTACGATTACAGCGGCTGGGCCGTGCTCGAATGGGAATGTTGTTTGAAGCATCCGGAAGACGGCGCACGCGAAGGCGCGGAGTTTATTCGTCGTCATTCGATTCGCAGGCCCGAGCGCGCATTCGACGATTTCGCACGTGTCGAGACGAACAGCGCGTTCAATCGTCAAGTGTTGGGTTTAGAAAAATAAATCTTTTGGTATGGACAACTAGCGTTGGCTGTAAGCGCGCTAAAGCTGCGTCGGTGAATTTGTAAGAATTCACCGAACAATAATCATAACGATCACATGGAGGCCGTATGGCGACCGATCATGCAATGCTGAATCGTAAACGTCTGTTTTTTGCAGCGAATCTTTCGCTGTTTATGGTGGGGCTGGGGTTCGCCGTCCGCGCGAACATCGCCGGCTCTTTGCAGCGAGAGATGTTCGACCGGCTTGACCTCGCCAATTCGGCGAGCATGGTCGGGCAGGCTTTGGGCATCACATTTACCGGTTTTGCGCTGACATTGTTGTTCGGCAGCGCACTGGTGGATTTAATCGGCGCTCGACGCATGCTGGTGTTTTCCGCCGCGTCTTTTATCGTGGGCAGCGCTTTGGTCCTGCTCGCTTCGTACTTGCCATTGGGCGATATCACGTACCCGTTGGTGCTGAGCGGATTATTGCTGACCGGCCTGAGTTGGGGCGCAGTTGAAGCCAGCAGCAATCCGATGGTGACAGCCATTTACCCCGAAGAAAAAGCGCACCGCCTGAACATTCTGCATGCTTGGTGGCCGGCAGGCATCGTGGTGGGTGGATTGCTGGGACTGGTGTTCGGCGCATTCAGTGTGCCGTGGCAGATCAATTTGCTGATGCTGATCATTCCTGCGCTTTTGCTGGGATATCTTGCGCTGACAACGGATTTTCCGGTTACCGAACGCGTTGCGAGTGGCTTCAGCTACGGCGATATGTTTCGTGAGCTCGGGCGTCAGCCGATGTTTTATGTCTGGTTCGTCTGCATGATGCTGACGGTTGCGTCCGAACTCGCGCCCGGTCAGTGGGTGGATCTGGTGCTTTCTCGCGTAGTCGGCATGCCTGGCATTTTGTTGCTTGTGTATGTCAGCGCACTGATGTTCGTCATGCGGTTTTTCGCCGGCCCGTTGGTTAAACGCTTTTCATCAGTCGGCTTGCTGTCGATTGGTGCTGTGTTCGCGGCGATCGGTCTTTATGGGCTGAGCTTTGCGAATTCTCCGGTAACGGCATTTTTGGCGGCAACGGTTTGGGGCATAGGCGTCTGCTATTTCTACCCCACGATGGTTGCTTCGGTGGCGGAGCGTTTCCCTCGCGGCGGCGCGCTATTTATGGGGCTGATCGGTTTCGCGGGCGGTATTTCGATTCAATATGTATTGCCGAAACTGGGTTCTGTGTTCGATCAGGCGAAGCTTGAAGCCGCTGGCGGTTTAGAAAAATTTGCCCAATTGGCACCCGAGCAGCTTGATGCGGTATTGCGTTATGCCTCGATCGAATCTTTCCGAACCGTCGCAATCATCCCTGTCATCTTGCTGCCGATTTTCCTATTCATCTGGTGGCGGGATCGCGTTGGCCGAACTGCTGTAAATGGTGATGTGTTAATTAAAGGTTAATTATTGAGAATCGTTGCGCGCGTTATCGTGCGCAACGATATAAAACAATCTCGCCTGAGGATCCCGTATGAACCGCCGAGACATATTGAAATACATGATGATGGCGACCGGCGCCGGTTTTACCGGTTCGCTGGCGC
>CBFHCK010000114.1:0-7663 GCA_965653955.1 uncultured Spongiibacteraceae bacterium | reverse complement strand
TCGATGCTAAACAGGGTAATTGGTTTACCCGCTTGCTCGGCATCGCCAACTGATTCGATAAAATCGTGGCAAAAAAAACCCCGCCAAGGCGGGGGTTTTTATCGGTGAAAATTATTTCTTCATCACCGGCTCAGTTTTTTCTGCTTGCATCACCGCCACTACGCGACGGTTTTCAGCACGACCTTCAGCCGTTGCGTTGCTGGCGATCGGTTTCGATTCGCCATAACCCACAGCGGTCAAGCGCGATCCATCGATGCCATAACGAGAGATCAGCATATCGCGTACTGCGTTAGCACGACGATCTGACAACTTCTTGTTATACGCGTCTGAGGCGGTCGAATCGGTATGGCCAGCGATTTCTGCTTTAACGTTGCCATAACGCTTCAGGAATTTCGCCGCTTTTTCGACTTCGCCGTAGTACGCTTCGGTGATCTCGGATTTATCTACTGCGAAGTTGATATCGAGGCGCATTTCCTCGGTTTTATGCAGCACGAATTCACAACCGTCGGCGTCTACTTCACGACCGCGCGGCGTATTCGGGCATTTATCTTTGTCGTCGTAAACACCATCGCCATCGCTATCGACAGGTGCTGGTGCAACTACGGGCGCAGGGGCCGGAGCGGGTTCGGCTTTCTTCTCACCACCAAAAGCAAAGCTCAAACCGACTGAAGCCAGATAATTGGTTTTGCTATCGTCGAGTTCGTGAATCGCCTTGACTTCAGGGCGCAGGAACAAACGATCGATAATTTTGATGCGCACACCCAAGCCTGCGCTGACGTCGGTTTCCTGATCGTCAGAAACACCGCCATCAAAATCGTAGCGAGCATGGCCCGCGCCTAATTTGAAATATGGCGTGTACATATCGCGGAAGCCGCCGGTGCCGAAATAATAAATACCATCGAGCGATGCACGATCGTAATCGCCATCGATACCACCAGCGTCGAGTTCATTCATCGTACGGGTGTAATCGAGTTCGAGGCCGAAATGATCGCTGAATTGATATTCGCCACCGATACCCAAAACGCCTTCGTTAGTGTCGGAACGATCGTTGTCGAAGTATTGATTGCCAACAAACGGAGTAACGAAAAATTGTCCTTGGTCTGCCGATGCAACAAGCGGCGCGGCACACAATGTACCTGCGATGATTGTCGTTAATACGCGTAGTTTCATAGTCCTTCCCCTATGTCAGGTTTTTCTTTCAACGACCCACAATAATGGTCACCGTTTGAGGGCCGCGATTCTAGCGTGATGACAATGCGCGTTCCAACCATTTTTTGTCAACATCAATTAGTTGCGCTGCGACCTTGCAGCGCAACGTCAACTTTTAGACGCGCCGTATTTGATGTGGGATTTTGAAACGCGATGATACGTCGATTGAAAAAATTGCTAAATTGAAAATAGAGAAGCGAGAAGGCCTGAAAAGATTTTCTGCTCGATTTAAAAAAGCTCAAGCATCGAGCAATCGGCGCACAAAAGGAACGGTGATTCGCCGTTGCTCACGCAGCGAATAGCGATCGAGATCAGCCAGAAACAACAATAAAGCGCCGAAATCACGGGGATGTCGCGACAAAATATACGCGACAACATCGTCGCTCAAATCAATACCGCGTTCGTGGGCGCGCAACCGCAGCGCCGGCGCGAGGTCTTCATCGTCGGCGGTGTGCAACCGGAAACTACCCCCTAAACTCAGGCGCGACTGTAAATCCTGCAAGCGACAGGGAATATTTGCAGCGCTCTGCAACGCGGAAACCAACAGCTTTCCGCGCGCCGCAATGATTCGATTAAAGAAATGAAATAGCGCTTCGCACCAACTCATCGAATCCAGAGCGACATCGATATCGTCGAGGCAGACGAGCTCGGCGCTTTCCAGATCGTCGAATATCGCGGCAGGATCGTGTTCGCGTAAATCGGCGAGCGGTAAATAAAAGGCGTTGCGATCGCGACACGCCGCCTGCAATAAATGACTTCGGCCGCTTCCTGGCGCGCCGTGCAAATAAAATATGTCGCCATTCGATTGCTGCAACCATTGCTCTAATGCACGGACAACCGTTGCATTACTCGGCGACACATAGAAATTATCGAAACTTAAATCGGCTCGCGGCCGAAACAGCGGTAACTGTTCGCTCATTTATCGGGACACCGACCAGCGATACGATAACGCGTTCGTCGCAGCATCGAGCGGCGTTAATTTATTTTCGAGCGCGAACTGTCGCGTTAATTGCTCAGCAGTGCCGCGCAAATTCAGTTGCAGTTGCACTTCGTCATCGCGAACGATCATCGGCTGTGCGCGCTTAATTAAACTGATGCGCTGCAAATAACTCAGCAGAGCCGCGTAATCCTCGTAACGAGAAACACCACTGACACTCAGTATCACACCTTCGCTGCCAGCGGCCGTTGTCGCGTATTGCGCGGACAACGCATCGATCAGGCGATCGAAATTCGCAGCGAGATATTCCGGCAATGATTCGGCGCGCTGCTCCGCATTAACTTGCTGACCATTCGCAGCAAGTAGCCAGGGCCCACTAAAACTGTTGCCGTTTTGTTCGATACGACCAAGCAATAACACCGGGGCCCGACCCTGCGTCGCCGCCTGCACTGTTGTCAAGTCAAGCCGCGCAACATCGTCGGCGGTCACGCCGGAAAAATCGGTAGGTAGATGAAGCAATACACCTCGGCGTTGCGCCTGCGCACGCAACGACGCCGAAATGGGAGCTGCGTCATCGATAAAACGCGCTCCCTGTCCGTCATTGATGACCAGCCATGCTTTCAGCGTAGGCCGATCCGCCCCCCAAACCGGCAAGTTGGCATTACGCAAAAGCTGATCGACCGAGGAGGACGCGTATTTCAATTGCGCCGACCAGCCGTCGCCACTGCGCTCATATCGATATTGCGTTAACAGCCGCTGCGCATCGGCAAACGCCGAGGCCAGCGCACTGCTGCGCTCAGCGTCGCTGCGTCCGGTGATTCGTACCGCCAATTCGCGAAGACCCGTGCCGGCGGCGCGCTACAACTCCGCCGCAGTCTGGTCGGCTACCGGCACATTGACGGTGTACAGTTCGGGCACGATTTCGGCGCGAGCGACCATCGCCGCCATGCCACACGCTATCGCCATCAACCACTGCCGCCAATTCCTCATCGCGCCCCTCCTCAACGGAGCGGCATTGTATCGCTCAATTCGACGACAAAGCAGCGGCCGGCAAGGGCTGATCTGTCGCGGCGATGTCTGTACAATAGGCGCCCCTCAAGCCCCACCCCGGAATTCCATTGCATGAACGATCCACGCCCCTCGCTGAGCTATAAAGATGCCGGTGTCGATATCGACGCGGGCGATGCGCTGGTCGAGCGCATCAAAGGCGTTGCCAAGCGCACGCGTCGCCCCGAAGTCCTCGGCGGACTCGGCGGCTTCGGCGCGTTGTGCGAACTGCCAAAAGGCTATCGCGAGCCGGTACTCGTCTCGGGCACCGATGGCGTCGGCACCAAGCTGCGGCTGGCGATGCAACTCGGCATTCACGACACTATCGGTATCGATCTGGTCGCGATGTGTGTTAACGATCTAGTCGTTGCCGGCGCGGAGCCGTTGTTCTTTCTCGATTACTACGCGACCGGCAAGCTCGATGTCGACACCGCTGCCCAGGTAATCACCGGCATCGGCGCCGGCTGCGAACTGGCCGGCTGCGCGCTGGTCGGCGGCGAAACCGCCGAGATGCCCGGCATGTACGAAGGCGAAGATTACGATCTCGCCGGCTTCTCGGTCGGTGTGGTCGAAAAATCCGAAATCATCGACGGCAGCAAGGTCGGCGCCGGCGATGTGCTGCTGGGGTTGCCAGCATCTGGTCCACATTCCAATGGCTATTCGCTGATTCGTAAAATCATCGAAGTCAGCAACGCCGATCTGCAACAACCGCTCGGCGACACCACGCTGGCGAAAGCGCTGATGGCGCCAACCCGTATTTACGTTAAATCGCTGCTGGCGCTGATGAAGCAATGCCAAGTGAATTCGCTGTGCCACATCACCGGCGGCGGCCTGCTCGAAAACCTGCCGCGCGTGTTGCCGGATAATTGCGCGGCGGTGATCGATCTGAACAGCTACCAGCGCCCGCCCGTTTTCGACTGGTTGCAGCAGCAGGGTGGCGTCGATGCGAAGGAAATGTACCGCACGTTCAACTGCGGTATCGGCATGGTGGTGTGCGTGCCGGCCGCGCAACAGGAACAGGCATTGCAAATCCTGCGTGCGCAAGGCGAGCAGCCGATGGTGATCGGCCGTATCGAAGCACTCGCCGCTGGCGCCGATCAAGTGCAACTGCAAGGCTTGCCCGCCAATGGCTGAATGCTGCCGGCTGGTTATCCTGATTTCCGGCAGCGGTTCGAATCTTCAGGCATTTATCGATGCCATCGCACGCGGCGAGTTGCACGCGCAGATCGCCGCCGTGATCAGCAATAAACCGACCGCGCTCGGCGTACAGCGCGCCGATGCCGCCGGTATTCCCACCGCCGTCATCGATCACCAACAATTTGCCGATCGCGAAACGTTCGATGCGGCATTGCGCGATTGCGTGCAGCAATTCCAGCCCGACCTCGTCATCCTCGCCGGCTTCATGCGCATTCTGACGCCGGTGTTTCTGCGCCCGTTTATCGGGCGGCTGTTAAATATCCATCCCTCGCTATTACCGAAATATCCCGGCCTGCACACGCATCAGCGCGCGATCGATGCCGGCGATCTCGAAGCGGGAGCGACGGTGCATTTCGTCACCGAGGAACTCGACGGAGGCCCGGCGATCATACAAGCGCACGTGCCGGTGCAAAGTACCGACACCGCCGAACACTTGGCGGCGCGCGTGCTGCAAGTCGAGCATCGTATTTATCCGCTTGCTGCCGAATGGTTCGCGCAGAATCGGCTGTCTCTGAACGACAATCGCGCACTGCTCGACGACAAACCATTGCCAATAACAGGTTTTATTTATCGGGATTGATCGTTATGCGCTACGCCGTCGCCACTAGCTTATTGTTGCTCGCCTCCGCGCTGAGCTCCGCGAATAACGCAAATTCATTGAAGCCGTTCGAAGCCACCTACGAAACCAATTACAAAATCATGTCTGCGCGCGGCGATCGCAAACTCGAAGCGCTACCCGACGGACGCTGGAAGATGCAAAACAATGCCAGCGTGCTCGCCGTCGATGTGCTCGAACGCTCGACGTTTGAGCTGAACAACGGCACGGTAAAATCGCACAGTTACGACTTCACCAACCCGTTCAATCGCGACCGCAGCCTGTCGCTGGCTTTCGACTGGAAAGAAAACACTGCGACGAATCTGGGCACCAAGCTCAAAATTCCGCTGGCGCCTGATGTGTACGACAAGCTGAGCTATCAGGTGCAAATGCAGATCGATGTGTGCGCGCATCCGGATAAATTCCCCGGCAAGAACTACACCGTTGTCGATCGCAAAAAACTGAAAACCTATCGGGTCGAAATGGTCGGCCGCGACAAGATCAAAACGCCGGCAGGAACACTCAACACCATTCATTTGCGCCAATTCCGTCCCGATAAAAAAGACGATAAAGACACGCAAATATGGCTGGCAGCGGATTGGCAATGCCTGCTGGTGCGGCTCGATCAAGAAGATGGCGGCGAAACGATTTCGCTGAAGCTGGTTAAAGGGAAAATTGACGGCATCGACGTCAAAGAAAAATAGCAGTACACCGAATTGCGGAATAAAAAAATGGCGCTCGCAGGCGCCGTTTTTATTTGTAGATCGTTATCAGGTTTTCGGCAGCGTCACACCGCGCTGTCCCTGATATTTGCCGCCGCGATCTTTATAGCTCGTCGCACACACTTCGTCGGATTCAAAAAACAGCATTTGCGCGACGCCTTCGTTCGCATAAATTTTTGCCGGCAGATTGGTGGTGTTTGAAAATTCGAGCGTCACATGCCCTTCCCATTCCGGCTCCAGCGGAGTGACGTTGACGATAATGCCGCAACGCGCATACGTCGATTTGCCGAGACAGATCGTCAGCACCGAACGCGGAATGCGGAAATACTCGACCGTGCGCGCCAGTGCAAAACTGTTAGGCGGAATAATGCAGAACTCGCCTTTGATATCGACGAAACTTTTCTCGTCGAAATTTTTCGGATCGACCGTCGCGGAGTAAATATTCGTGAATACCTTGAATTCATCGGCGCAGCGCACGTCGTAACCGTAGCTTGAGGTGCCGTAAGAAATAATTCGCCCATTCGCGCCGTTACGCACCTGCTCGGGCGCGAACGGCTCGATCATGCCGTGCTGCTCCGCCATGCGGCGAATCCAGTTGTCGGATTTAATGCTCATCGTATTCCCCAGAATTTCCTAACGTGTAAAGAGCAAATTGCTCAATCATTCTTAATCACAATCGGCGGAAACGCAGCGCCGCGATCGCCCTGCTGCGTTAATTGCGCGACCATCTTGCGCGCGATGTCGCGATAAATCGCAGCGACCGGACCATTCGGCTCGGCGACCACGCTTGGATTGCCGCCATCGGCCTGCTCGCGAATCGAGCGCGACAACGGCAGCGAACCGAGCAGCGGCACGTGATATTCCTGCGCGATTTTATCGCCGCCGCCTTCACCGAACAGATGATCGGTATGGCCGCAGTTCGAGCAGATATGCACCGCCATGTTCTCGACAATGCCGAGCACCGGCACATCGACCTTGCTGAACATTTCGATGCCTTTTTTCGCATCGAGCAGCGCGATATCCTGCGGCGTCGTCACAATCACCGCGCCCGATACCGGCACCTTCTGCGCGAGCGTCAATTGAATATCGCCGGTGCCTGGCGGCATATCGATGATCAGATAATCGAGGTTTTCCCACGCGGTTTGCTTCAGCAATTGCTGCAACGCGCTGCTGACCATCGGCCCGCGCCATACCACCGGTGTGTCTTCGGTCAGCAGATAACCGATCGACATCGTTTGCAGACCGTGCGCGATTAACGGCTCGAGCATTTGCGAACCGCGCTGAGCCGGCCGCGTCCCTTCCGGCACGCCGAGCATCAGCGGCTGGCTCGGCCCGTAAATATCCGCATCGAGCAGACCGACGCGCGCACCATCGGCGGCGAGCGCCAGCGCGAGATTGACTGCGGTTGTCGATTTGCCCACACCGCCCTTGCCCGATGCAACGGCGATGATGTGTTTGATCTGCTGCCCGTTAGGCAGGCTTTTCGGTCCGGAAACGCTGGACATGGATGCTCCCAAGATAATCGGTGCGCGGCGCTGAAGAGCATGGCTGGCTGGGTCTGGCCGCGCGGAGTGCGCTATAGTATCGCCCCTTTCGTTGGCGCCCAAGCTGAAAAATCCCGGCCCGAATTGCGCCAACTTTCGTCGCTCTGCTCTTTATCGTTGCAAGGAAATTCAATGCCCCCACGTCGCCGCCTTCTCGTGACCAGCGCGCTGCCGTATGCGAACGGTTCGATTCATCTCGGCCATCTGGTCGAATATATCCAGACCGATATCTGGGTGCGCTTTCAACGCATGCAAGGCCACGAAGTGCATTACGTCGGCGCCGACGATCAACACGGCACGCCGATCATGTTGCGCGCCGAGAAAGAAGGCATTACCTCGCGTGAATTAGTGAATCGCGTATTGGCTGAACACACGCGCGATTTCTTCGGCGGGCTCGACGCACAGAAAAACT
>CBFHCK010000113.1:0-7669 GCA_965653955.1 uncultured Spongiibacteraceae bacterium | reverse complement strand
GATATCGCCCGGCAGCAGCGAGAAAGTGCGGCTGATATCGGCGATCAATTTCGCAATCGGGAACAGCATGTCGGCGGTGTTGCCGTTCTGTTGCAGCTCGCCGTTGCGCCTTAGTTGCAGCGTTAGATTTTGCAGGTCGAGATCGGTCGGGGCGATGAAAGCCGACATTGGATAAGCGCCATCGAATCCTTTCGAGCGTTCCCATGGCTGGCCGGCGCGCTTTAACTGCGCCTGAATGTCGCGCAACGTTAAATCGATCGCGAGGCCGACGCCGACAATCGCCGCGAGACAGTCCGTTTCGGTGGCATTCGATAACGGCGCGCCGATCAAGATCGCGAGTTCGAGTTCGTGATGCACCGCGCCGCGCTGTGCTGGAATTTTCAGTGGTTGCGCGAGATCGGCGGCGGCAGTGGCGGGTTTAATAAATAGCAGCGGCTCGGTCGGCGGTGTGCTTTTCATTTCCGCCGCGTGATCGGCGTAATTGAGACCCACACAGACAATCTTGCCGATCGCATGCGGATACTGTTGCGCGTTCAATGTCGGTCTAAACAAGCTCATGCGTTTGCGTCTCCAAGCTGAAGCGGCCAATCGTATTTAAGTAACGATCCGATGCGGCCATTGCTGTCGAAATTTTGTTCCCAGATATGCACATGCCCGTGGTTGTCGAGCAACAGCGCGGTCGATGCGCGAGTGCCATACAGCGGCGATGTGATAAAACGGCTCGCGTACACACGCTCCAATTCCACGCCCAGATTCGTAGTCGGCAGCGCGGAGTCGGGCGGTTGCGTTCGATCGGACAGAATGTCGAGCAGCGCTGCCGGCGTTGGCGAGCGTGTCAGTAACTCGCGCAATGCACGCTTGCCGGTTTCAACCTTCGGCCATGGTGTATCGAGACGGTCGTTCGATAAGCCATAAATGCCCGCTGCGATTCGCTGGGGCGAGACGCCACGATTCGAGCAGTAGTACAGGCCGTTATGAATGCCTCGCGACAGATCGCCGACCAGCAGATTGAAGCCGGCGTAATTTTCACCCTGGGTATGCGCAAACTCGGCGAATTCGTCGGCGCTGCCCGAGCCGAGCAGGAAGTCGTGGGTCAGCTCGCCGCGCGAGCGCTGCCACGGTTCGCGCGGCGCGCCTTCGCGCACGTTGGTGATCGCGGCGAAGCGGCCGCTGCGGGTAATGCCGAGCCATGTGCCGCCGGCTTCGAGGTCCTTGCCGGCGAAGAGTTGCGGCGCTTCCGGCCAAGGTTGTAGCGGTCGAGCAGGGCGCGCGTAGTACTCATCGCGATTGGCGGCGATAACGAGCGGATAATCGGCATGCGCGGCGACGGCGAATAAAATCAGGCACATAACGCGTTGCTTTCACTGAGTGGGCGGAGATAATAGCCGCTTTCGGCGAGAAACCCATGCTGCAACATCCGGATATCGATCCCGTCGCGTTTGCCCTCGGTCCGCTCAAAGTGCACTGGTATGGTCTGGCGTATCTCGCCGGTTTCGCATTGGCTTGGCTGCTGGCGCGGCGTCGCGCACAGCGAGCCGGTTCACCGGTCACGCCGGCGCAAGTCGAGGACGTGATTTTTTACGGTGCGCTCGGCGTCATCCTCGGTGGCCGCTTCGGCTACGTGCTGTTTTATAACTTCGATCAATTCCTGCGCGATCCGCTTTGGCTATTCCGCGTCTGGGAAGGCGGCATGTCGTTTCATGGCGGCGCGCTCGGCGTAATCATCGCGATGGCGTGGTATGCGCGCGCGCAGAAAATTCAGCTCGGCCGTTTGTGGGATTTCGTTGCGCCGCTGGTGCCGCTGGGCCTGTTGCTAGGCCGGCTCGCGAATTTTTTAAATCAGGAATTGTGGGGAAGATCGACCGACGTTGCCTGGGGCATGGTGTTTCCGCGCACCGATCCTGAGCGGCTCGTACGTCATCCGTCGCAGTTGTATGAAGCATTGCTGGAAGGCGTGGTGCTGTTCGCAATCCTGTGGTGGTTTTCGCGCAAACCGCGACCGACGTATTCGGTTGGCGCATTGTTTTTATTCTTCTACGGCGTGTTCCGCTTTATCGTCGAATTTTTCCGCGAGCCCGACGCGCAGATTGGCTTCGCCGCGTTCGGCTGGATGAGTCGCGGCCAACAATTATGCGTGCCGATGATCATTATCGGTGCAGCGGTATTTATTTACGCATATCGGCGGGCGGGAAACGATGGCAATAGAAAATGAGTACGCAGCGCGCACTCATTTTTTATAGCGTTTAAACGGCGATGGGTGCCTTGATCGCAGGATGCGGATCGTAGCCTGCGATTTCGAAATCATCGAAACGATAGTCGAATATCGAAGCCGGTTTTCTTTTGATGACGAGCTGCGGCAGCGAGCGCGGCTCTCGCGATAGTTGAAGCTTTGCCTGCTCAAGGTGATTCAGATACAAGTGCACGTCGCCGCCAGTCCACACGAATTCGCCCACGTCGTACCCGCATTGCTGCGCAATCATATGCGTCAGCAACGCGTAACTCGCGATATTGAACGGCGTTCCAAGCAGATAATCCTGGCTGCGCGCCATCAACATGCAGGATAGCTTGTTGTCGGCGACGTAAAACTGAAACAGCGTGTGACACGCCGCTAACGCCATCCGGCCGGCTTCGACGTTTTGCTGCGGGCTCATGGATTCGTCGGGCAAATACTCGACGTTCCATGCGCAGACGATGTGGCGGCGCGAATTCGGATTCTTTTTTAACGCATCGATCAGCCGACTTATCTGATCGATGGTTTTGCCATCCTTAGTCGGCCAACTCCGCCATTGAGCGCCGTAAAGCGGGCCGAGATCGCCGCTCTCCGTTGCCCACTCATCCCATATCGTCACGCCGTTTTCATTGAGATAGCGAACGTTGGTATCGCCATCGAGAAACCATAAAAGCTCATGGATGATCGATTTCAAATGCAGTTTCTTGGTCGTCAACAGCGGAAACCCCTGTTGCAGGTCGAAACGCATTTGCCGCCCAAACACGCTGAGCGTCCCGGTGCCGGTGCGATCGCCCTTTTGAGTTCCCTTTTCGAGAATCTCGCTCATCAGATCCAAATAAACTTTCACAGCTTCACTATCCCAAAGAAAACACGAGTTATTTCGTTTGCAGTGCTGGCGACATTAGAAACTCAGTTCGAACGATTGATCGAAGCGAACGAAGCGGCGCGCGATCTTCCAGCCATCGGCGGTTTTTACCACGGTGTCTTTCATGCGGCCGGTGACGACGATTTGTGCTGCCATCGGTGCGGCGCCCGCATTGACGTTCATGAAAAAATAATTCGCGAATACTTGGCCGTTCTCTTCTTCGACATACAGGTTGAAGTTGTAGTGGCGGTTTTTTCCCGCTGCCCGCCGATCGGATTCCTTCGCGTGTTCGATTTGTTCGGCAATGCCGGTGTACGACATCGGAATGCCTTCCATTTCGGTGACCACATCCGGAGCGTAGAGCTTTTCAAGTTCCGCCCAATCGGCATAGTCCGAGCAATGGGCAAAGCGGGCGATCAATTCTTGAATGGCAATTTTGTCTTCGATAGTCAGCATGCCGGGTCTCCAGAGTTGGTAGATGATTCGAGGGTTCAGTAATTTATTTTTCGTCGCTCAACGCGTTAAAAAGCGCTGCTTCGTCCAGTTGCTCACCGCGTGCGGCTGCGGCAGCGTGCAGCAGACAAACCAGATTCTGTTTCCACAGCAATGGCTTTTCGGCGAACACTGCGGCGACTTGTTTCAGCAAGGGTATCTCATTATCGGACCGCGCTTTCACGGCCATTCGGGCGAGCGCCGGATAATCCGCGCCCTTCGTTTCCAATGCTCGAATATGCAGCGCGTTTACCGCCCCGCCGATCACAATCTCATTCAGTTTCCGTTGCAGGAGCAAACCATCGCGAGGATGTATGCCGCGGTCGCGCAGCACCCCGACGCACAGCTCGGCTCGGTCGATCTCGACTTCCGGACCCTGACCGCCGGCCATGAACGACGTGAGAATATCGCCGGGACCCGTGAGCAATTCGAACAGCGCCAGCGCGTGTTCGCATACATAAACCGCCCAGCTTTGTCCTCGATCGATCGGGAACGGATGTCTATGCGCTACCCGCGCGCTGGCGAGGCGCACCAGCTCGTCGCGATTCGCGACATAGTTGTACAGCACGGTAACCCGGACGCCGAGCCGCTCGGCTACCGCTGCCATCGTTAGATTTTCGAGGCCGATGGAGACACCGGCGTCGAGAACATCCTCCAGCGACAGTCGGCGTGGTCGACCGACTGGTCGGGGCAATTTGGCCGGAGCGATGACGGGTTCAGTCATGGTGTTTGCGCGATCGACAAAAAAGGCAGCACATTACCCGGCGCTGTATTGCGCGACAACCTCTTCGATAGCTCGCCGGATGTCATGACGGCGATAACCCAGCAGAGCTTGCTCTTGCGCGTCGGGCTCGTAACTCACCGTACTGCCGCGTCCGGTGAAGATCGCCATATCGGGCAGCAACGGATGTTCCTGATCCAGCGACGGTACTTTCGTATTGTTTCCGACTGCATCGAAAAAGTACTGGAAGTACTGCGCGAAGCTGAGGTTCTCATCGCCGACCAGATAGGCTTTGCCCGATTCGCCGTGTTGCAGTGCGCCCCAGATGGCCTCGGATAACGATTGCGTCGAAATAAAGTTCGAGCCGCCTGCCGGCCCAAAGGCAGGGATACCTTCGATATAACCGCGTGCATACGCGACGTATGCTTCGAACATCGGGATGGAAAGCCCCGGCACGGTGCCGACCACAAACGGCGCGTTGACACTGCACACGCTGAAGTCTTTCGTCGCCAAGGCGCGCACGCGCTGATCGGCTTCATGGCGCGAGCGCACGTAAGGCAAGGTGTCGATCAAGGCTGGCGCCACCTGCGGGTAGAAACTTCCGACATAGACGACTTTACGCACGCCGGCAGCGCGCGCGAGTTCAACGAAGCGGGGTATCGCTTCGCTATTGACCTGCTCCCAGTAACGATCGGCATCCGCGCCCTGCGGAATGTGCCGAATGTCATGGCCGGCCGCGAACACAATCGCATCGAACGGCGCGAGATCGTCGCGGCTGAAGTCGCCCTTGGTGTAATCGCCACGCAGGGTTTGCATTTTGGCCATCGGGGTTTCCGGCGCCGGTGCATTGCGGGCGGCAATGGCCACCTCATTGCCCTGGGCCTGCAGATAACACGCCGCATGGCCGCCGATCATTCCGGTACCGCCGACTACGAGAATTTTCATGGATATTCCTCACTGGCCCGTCGTATCGACGAGAAAAAATTAAAAATTAAAACCGTTACCCGCGACCACCGGAACATTGGTCCAGAGGCCTTTCGGATCGCGATACCAACCCGCAGCGGCCAAGGCGCCGCCATCAAGATTGATCGTCGTGCCGGTAATCCAGCTCGATAATTCGGATGCGAGAAACAGCGCCGCTCCCGCTGCATCCTGCGGTGTGCCGAAGCGCCCGAGCGGAATCCAGCGCGGAATATGTTCACGATGTTCCTCGGCAATTAAGGCATGCACGGGAACCTGCGGCGTTTCCGTTGTTTCCGGTGCGATCGCATTCACGCGAATGCCGACGGGGCCGAGTTCGAGCGCGAGGCTGCGGGTGAATCCGGTAATCGCGTGCTTCATCGCCGAATACACCGTCGTCATCGGAATACCGCGGAATGCTTCGATCGATGAAATCGAAATGATGCTGCCGCCCGGCGCGTTCTTGCGCAGCAGCGGAATGGCTGCGCGCGAGACAACGAACACCGATTTCAAATTGGTCGCGTAAAGCTGATCGTATTCATCGTCGCTCAGGTATTCGAACGGCTTAATAATGCCGTGAAAATCGCCGACGTTATTGACCAGCACATCGAGCCTGCCAAAACGCTGTTCGACCGCGGTCATCAACGTGGCTACCTGCGCGCTGTCGCGCACATCGGTTACCGACACCAGCGCACTGATATTCGAGGCTTTCAGCGCTTCTTCAATATCCTTCGCGCGCTGCGGATCGATCTCGGCGACCACCACATTCGCCTCCGCTTTGCCGAACGCTTCGGCAATGGCGCGGCCGATACCCGCACCACCGCCCGTTATCAATGCGGTTCTTCCGGTGAAATTGATCATTATTCTGTGAGCTCCGATAACCATTGATGTGATTGGCGCCGCGCGGCCGAACCTTAACATGGCCGTTTTCTAGCCACAATTAATTTTCGTACAATATTCGAATATCAATTGATCATCGGTGGAATACGGAATATTTTTGTGCGGACAACCACATCGAGTTTCGCTAACAGGAAAAACGCTTAGGGGACCCCTCATGCAATCACTGGAGTTTCTGCTGACGAAATCGGAGATCGAGCAGCGTTACATTCGTTATTGCGAGCTGATCGATCACGGCAAGCAATTCGATCGGATGGGCGAAGTATTCACCGCAGATACGGTCGGCGAATACGCGCAATACAACAACGTCGTCCACGGCCTTCCCGATCTCATCAAAGCGCTGCATTTCAATTTGGGGCCGGAAGGCAATTGCGGAAACACGCAGCACAACGTCGGCAATTTCCGCATCGCGGTAGAAGGCGATACCGCTTACTCGAAAGCGCATTTTTACGCAGTTCACGAAGGCCGCAATCGCTTCGAAGGCGAGGTGTATTCAATGTGGGGAGAATACGAGGATCGCTGGATCTGCAAGCCCGAAGGCTGGCGCGTCGCACGCCGCATTTATCATGTATTTCTGACGCAGGGCCCCGCCGGCGTTGTATCGCGCAATGTCGCATGACATCGCGCGTCCAGCGGCGTTAATAAAAAAACCGCCGGTATTCGGCGGCTTCTGACAATCAGGATTCGAAGTCCTGCCCTTCCGCGCGATCGACGAACAGCGTGCGCTGCTGAATTTTCCATGCTCCTTCGTCGAAGACATATTTATCTTGATAGCGAATGAACATTACATAAGTGCCCGCGCTGTGAAAATGATAGGCGATGCAATACGTTTCGCCGTTCGCGCTATTCGCGGTGATATCGGTAATGAGTTGCTGCCCGACGAAATGAAATGTTTTTTCGTAACGGCGCAACACTTGAAAAGCATTCGCAATTTCGGCGACACCGTTGACTTTGAATACCGGCTCGGTGGTTTCGGGCGGCCCGAAATACATCGTAAGCGTTGCATCGGTTTCAAAAATATCCGACAAATTATCGAAGTCGCGTTGATCGACGCAGCGCGCATAACGCGCACCCAAGTCTTTCAGCAGATTCACGTCGTTCATTCGTAGATTCCCGGTGTAGTTGTATTTAGTCGAGTTTTTAAGCGATCGCCGCACCATATCACGCAGGTTTTTTCGGCTCAATAAAATTTCGTATATGATTCGAAAATTGGTCGCCGCCGCAAAAGTACGACTATCGGGCTCGCGTTTAGTGAATAATTCGAAACATTCAATTCATGATTTTCGCCAGGAGTATTTATCGAACATGAGTGCCGTTAAAACACCGATCGCATTAATCATTGCCGTAGCGCAGAACGGTGTAATTGGTCGCAATAACCGTTTGCCGTGGCGAATACCTGCCGAACTTAAATATTTCAAAGCGAGCACGATGGGCAAACCGCTCGTGATGGGGCGTAAAACGTTCGAATCACTCGGCAAGGCGCTGCCAGGACGTACCAATATTG
>CBFHCK010000112.1:0-7740 GCA_965653955.1 uncultured Spongiibacteraceae bacterium | reverse complement strand
GCGTAGTTGTCGGTCATGCCGGCGATGAAATCGATTGCGCGCATCATGCATTGATAGCGGCGATTGGCTGCGTCGAGTTGTTCAAGGTTCGGTGGAAATGTGTGTTTGCCGATTAAATTAATAAGGCGTTCGTGACGGAAATTATTGCGCTCGCCGTCGGCGTAACCGATCACCGCGTCGATCAGGCTGTCGAGCAGTGTGCCGATCACCTGATAGGCGCCGATTTCCAGCTCGATTTTGCGTGGATGCTCGAACACCTGTTTGCGCGCCAATTGTTTTGCACCTTCGACGGTGTCGCGTACCGGCGCGGTGCATAAGCTGATTAAATCGGTATCGACGTTTCCCGCGAGTAGTTCGTCGTGGTGTTGCATGAAGGCGTGTACACCAGCGTCGATGAAATGCTCGATGATGTTGCCGCGCAGCAGTGCGGCTTTGCGGCCCGGGCGTAAATCGGATTTCACCAGCGTTTTCACTTCGGCGTTATTCGATAATACCGTTTCGAGCAAGGGCAGTACTTCGTCCCAATGCAGCAAATCCATTTCGAGGCCGTCTTCGAGATCGATAATGCCGTAACAAAAATCGTCGGCGGCTTCGACCAGAAATGCGAGCGGGTGGCGACAGAAATAATTATTGCCGCGCTCGCGTAAACCGGTGGCGCGACACACTTCGAATAATGCGTCGCGTTCGCCGGCAAAGGCGCTGAATTTTTCCGGTCGCGGTGTATTTTGCGATTCGCCCGACAGCCATGGATA
This sequence comes from uncultured Spongiibacteraceae bacterium, assembly GCA_965653955.1. Taxonomy (GTDB): domain Bacteria; phylum Pseudomonadota; class Gammaproteobacteria; order Pseudomonadales; family CAMLJR01; genus CAMLJR01. The sequence continues at coordinate 6,988 of CBFHCK010000112.1, read as the reverse complement.
TTTCAGAAATGTCGCCAGCGTGGCATACGTCAAGCGCATGCCGTCGTTGTACTGGTGATATTCGGATTTGGTCAGAATGCGAAATCCCTGCGCGTTGCCTTCGAACCCCTCAAGATCTGCGCGCTGATTCGCATCGAGTTCATTTAACCCATTTGTTCCATAAAGATAGGGCCTGCCGCGGTCCTGAAACCACGCGCGAATTGCGCGCTCGCCGGTGTGGCCGAACGGCGGGTTGCCGATGTCGTGCGCGAGACACGCCGATTGCACGATATCGCCGAGATCGGTGGCGTCGATATCGGCAGGCAATAATTCACGCGCACGCAATGCTTCGCCAACACGAATGCCGAGCGTGCGGCCGACGCATGAGACTTCGAGGCTGTGCGTCAGGCGATTGTGGATATGGTCGTTGGTCGCGAGCGGATGCACTTGCGTCTTGCGGGCGAGCCGGCGAAACGCGCCGGAGAAAATAATTTTGTCGTGATCGCGCAGAAACGCATTGCGCCCCGATTCTTCTTTCGCCGGTCGATTGCCGAGACGATTTTTATTCAGCAGTTGTTGCCATTGCATGCATGCGTTCCTGTTGTTTTGCGAGCCGATACGCGTCAAAAATCCCTGCTAGTCGACAGCTTTATTGTTCTTTCCTGACGAGTGAGCGGTGATGCGAAGCAGACGCAGTCTATTCGCATTCATCACCACCGTCACCGATGACAGCGACATCGCCGCGCCGGCGAGTATCGGGTTCATCAGCAAACCGAATACCGGATAAAGAATGCCGGCGGCAATCGGAATGCCGAGCACGTTATAAATGAAGGCGCCGAATAAATTCTGTTTGATATTGCGCAGCGTCGCCTGCGAAATTTCGATCGCATCGGCGACGCCATGCAGCGAACCTTGCATCAATGCGATATCGGCGCTTTCGATGGCAATGTCGGTACCGGTGCCGATCGCGAAGCCGACATCGGCTTCCGCCAGCGCCGGCGCGTCGTTGATGCCGTCGCCGACCATGCCGACTTTGCGTTGTTGCGCGCGTAACTCGTTTATTTTTTCGGCTTTATGTTCGGGCAATACTTCGGCGACGACTTCATCGATACCGACGGCGCGCGCAATCGCCTGCGCGGCAACGACGTGATCGCCGGTCAGCATCAATACTTTCAAACCGCGCGCGTGCAATCGTGCAATCGCATCGGCCGAATCGTGTTTGATGCGATCGGCGACACCGATAACGCCGAGCGCCTGTCGATTGCTCGCGACAAATAACGGTGTCGCTGCTTGCGCGACCATGCGCTCGGTCGCCGTCGCCAACGCGGAACAATCGATGCCCTGTTCGTCGAGCCAGCGCCGATTGCCGATCAATAATTTTTCTCCAGCGATTTCGGCGCTGACGCCCTTGCCGTTATACGCGATGAAATTCGTCGCCGCTTGCGGTTGCGTGTGTTTGCCATTTGCGGCACGTACTATCGCGCGCGCCAGCGGATGCTCTGAATATTGTTCGACGCTGGCGGCGAGCTGCAGTAATTGCTGTTCGTTGCCGTCGGCGGAAAAAATATCGATCACATCGGGTTTGCCTTCGGTGATCGTGCCGGTTTTATCGAGCACGATGGTGTCGAGCTGTGCGCTGGTCTGCAATGCATCGCCACGCCGAATCAAAATGCCCGCACTCGCCGCTTTACCGATACCGACCATCACCGACATCGGTGTCGCGAGGCCGAGCGCACACGGACACGCGATAATCAGCACCGTCATCGCCGCGACCAGCATATGTGCGATTTTCGGTTCGGGCCCGAATTGCCACCATGCGAAAGCGGCGACAATCGCAATCAATACAACAATCGGAACGAATATCGCTGAAATGCGATCAGCAAGACGACCGATTGGCAATTTACTGCTCTGTGCATTTTTGACGAGCGCGATAATGCGCGCGAGTGCGGTATCGGCACCGATGCGCGTCGCGCGAAAAACCAGCGTGCCGTTTTGATTCAATGTGCCCGCCGCAATCGTCGCATTTTTTTGTTTGCGTACCGGCATCGGTTCGCCGCTCAGCATGCTTTCATCGATATAACTGTCGCCGTCGACGACGATGCCATCGACCGGAATTTTTTCGCCGGGACGCACGCGCAGTAAGTCATCGACGCGAACGTGTTCGACCGGAAGATCTTCCTCGCTATCGCTCTTGTCATCAGGGGATATGCGATGCGCGATGGACGGCGTTAAATCGAGCAGTCGCCGAATGGCTTGCGATGTCTTTCCGCGGCCACGAATTTCGAGTGCCTGCCCGAGATTAATCAGACCGATAATGACTGCGCTCGCCTCGAAGTACACATGGCGCGACGACATCGGAAATGCGCCCGGAAAAATCACGACCAACATCGAATACAACCATGCACTGCCGGTACCGAGCGCGATCAACGTATCCATCGTCGCCTGTCGGTGTCGCAGTGCCTGCCACGCGCCCCGAAAGAAATGGCCGCCGGCGATCCACAAAACCAGAAACGTCAGCACGCCGACGCCACCCCAGATTAATTGCGGCGTGCCGGGCATTACCATCATGCTTTCGCCATTCGCGCTGCCGACGTTCTCACCGCCGATAAGGCCATCGCCGATCAAACCCCACAGCATCAACGGCGCGCCGACAGCGAGCGCAATCGTCATATCGCGCAGGCGTTTTTTATAGTGTGCTTGTTCGATTTTTTCATTGCTGCTTTCACTGTCGGTGCTGAGCAGTGTCGCTTCGTAGCCGGATTTTTTAATCGCCGCGACTAAGGCATCGGGATCGGCCGCGCCTTCGACGGTCGCGCTGCGATCGACGAGATTCATCGTCGCGGCTTTTACATTCGGCACAGCGCGCAATGCGGTCTCGATCGTTTTCACGCAACTCGCGCAATTGGCACCGTGGATAGCGAGCGTGAATTTCGATGCGACCGGTGCATCCATGTGCATGTGATCGTGCATCTCATGCATAGAATGTTTGTTCGGCCCATCATGGTGATCGTGGCTATCGTTGTGTTGGCGATCGCGCATTGCATTACTCATCGCGATTCTCCTGTTCGTGCCAGTCTTCGATCAGGCGGCAAATGCTGCGGCCGTTCGGAGTGCCGTCGGGTAATGTCTGCCAGTACTGCATTGCGTCGCGCATTCGATTGCGCAACGCTTTTAGTTCGCGCAGTTGTTGCTCCACGACAATCAATTTTCTCGAAAACAAATCGCGAACGCGCGGACACGGCGAACGATGCCGGTCTGCATCGCTCAGAATTTCAGTGATTTCCTTCAACGAAAAACCTAATTGCCGCGCGGTGCGCACGAAGCGCAGCCGCTGTAGATCGCTATCGGAATATTGCTGATAACCGTTGGCGTTATTGCGGCCTGGTCGCAGCAGACCGGCGCGGCTGTAATAACGTACTGTGTCCGCGCTGACATTCGCGGCTTTTGCTAATTCGCTGACCTTCATTGCGCGCTCCAATCGATAGGGGCTTTGCTTTGAGAGCGAGTATACGACCTGTGAGTAACTCTCAGGTCAAGCCGGTCTGTTGATTCGTTTTAATCGATCGATACAACCAATGTTTTTTGTTTCGTCGTTATAAGCTAAGTCAAAAACATTATTTTTTTTATCTAAGAAACATACCTACATTTGCTCCATTCCTGCCGAATAAAAGCTAACGTTTCTAATCTTGAACCCAACTTTTAGGAAGAAAAAATGAAAAAGCCGTTGTTTAAAGCAACCGCGCTCAGTGTGGCGCTGGGTGTATTCACGCCGTTATCTGTTCACGCCGCGCCGCTATCGAATGCCGATTTGCAGAAACAGCTTGAGGCGCTGAGCCGACGCGTCCTGGAGCTGGAACAAAAGCTCGCAGAAAAAAATGCAGCCGCTCCGGCAGTCGCCGATCAGGAAACCGATCAGCGCCTTCGTGTGCTCGATCGCAAACTAGAGTTGGCCGAAGAAGAAACCAAAGCCGTGAAGGCCGCGGCGACGAAAGTGCAGGCCGATGCGGATAAGAGAGCCAAAGCGCTCACGCTTTACGGCAGGATTAACGTGGGGCTGGAGGATCGAAATCTCGAAGGCGCTGAAAACATCGTTGCTGGAAGAGATCAGGGATCAGCCAATCGCTCGGTAGGATTGGAATCATTCGCTTCGCGTATCGGCGTACGCGGTGAGGTTGCGTTGGGTGCAGGAGATTTAAATGCGATCTATCAGGCCGAGTACGAACTCAACGTCGACAACGGTTCCAGCGGCGATACCTCTTTCTCGCAACGTAATGTGTTCGCCGGTTTAAAAAGCGCGACCTGGGGTCAGCTCATCGCCGGCAAAATCGATACGCCGTTTAAATCCACCGAGGGTAAATTCGATCAGTTCAACGATCTGCGTGGCGATATCGACAACTTAATTGGCGGTCAGAATCGTGTCGACAATATCGTCATTCTCAGCAGCCCGAAATTTTTCGATGCGCTCACGATTAATCTCGGTTTGATTCAGCCAGAGAACGCCGCTGACGTCGATTACGATGGTGCGCCTGATGATGACTTTGCCGATGCGTATTCGGCATCGGTGGTGTACGACCAAGGTTCGTTCTACGGCGCGTTAGGCTATGACAAAAATGTATCGGCGCGTCGTAGTGTCGATCAAACAGTGACAGCCACTACCGTTGGTTACGCCGGAACATACACCGAAGCGTACCGCGCGGTCGGCGGTTATCGCACCGAGCTGTGGGAAGCGGGTGTGCTATTACAGCGCAGCTCCGATCAGCGTAAAGAAACCGGCGCTAATGGCATCGGCGAACGCGAAGACGAAGCCTATTTATTGTCGGGTGCCTACAACATCCTGCCGAAGCTGAAATTGAAAGCGCAATACGGTGTGGCGAAAGGCGATTACACCGATGAGAAGGGCAAGCTGTCTGCGCTCGGCGCCGATTACAACTTCACTCCGAAAACCAAAGTTTACTCGTATTACTCGCTACTCGATCTCGATAAGGCGGAGGCGCAGGACAAGACCTTCGCTGTCGGTCTCGATCACAGCTTCTAACGATCTAGCCATGGCGCCGCAAATTAGTTGCGGCGCCAAAAATCAACAGTAAAACAACTTTTTACGCCTGCGGTTTGCCGTGGCGTGTGTAACCACGTGTCGATAATGGAGTTAGCCCACATGAAATATAAATTACGTACAGCGCTCGCCGCGCTGGTTATTGGGACCAGCGGCGTTTTACACGCGGCGGAAGTGAATTTACTCAATGTGTCGTATGACCCGACGCGCGAACTCTATGTGCAGTACAACGCTGCCTTCGCCAAATACTGGCTCGCCAAAACCGGTGACACCGTGACGGTGAAACAATCGCACGGCGGTTCCGGCAAACAGGCGCGCGGTGTTATCGATGGTCTTGAGGCCGATGTTGTGACACTGGCGCTGGCTTACGACATCGATTCGATTTCCGAAAAAGGAAAACTGTTGCCAGCCGATTGGCAAAGCAAGCTAGCGAAAAACAGCACTCCCTATACATCGACAATTGTGTTTCTGGTGCGCAAAGGTAATCCGAAAAAAATCAAGGATTGGGACGATTTGGTACGCAGCGGTTTGTCGGTGATCACGCCGAATCCGAAAACATCCGGCGGCGCGCAATGGAACTTCCTGGCGGCGTATGAATTCGCGAAACGCAAATACGGTAGCGAAGAAAAAGCGAAAGAGTTCGTGAGCAAGCTGTACAAGAACGTACCCGTGCTCGATTCGGGCGCGCGCGGTTCAACCACCACGTTCGTCGAGCGCGGTGTCGGCGATGTGTTCATCTCGTGGGAGAACGAAGCGTTTCTCGCAGTGAAGGAACTAGGGCCGGATAAGTTCGACATCGTTGTTCCCTCGTTGTCGATTCTGGCCGAACCACCGGTCGCTGTCGTTGAGAAGAACGCGAAAAGACATAAGACAACGGAAGTGGCGAAAGCCTATCTCGAATATCTGTATTCGGAGGAAGGTCAGGATATCGCCGGGAAAAACTACTACCGTCCGACCGATCCGAAAATCGCGGCCAAATACGCCAGCCAATTTCCGAAAGTCGAATTGTTCACGATCAACGAAGCGTTCGGTGGCTGGCAAAACGCATCGAAGAAGTTCTTTCAGGATGGCGGTGTGTTCGATCAGATTTATTTGAAGTGAGAGCACAGAAAAATGCAGCTTGTTAAGCGCTCCCTGTTGCCGGGCTTTCGCCCGGCACTTTCTTTCACCGTGCTCTATCTGAGTCTGCTGGTGTTGATTCCGCTGAGCGCGCTGTTGCTGAAATCGTTCGGTTATGGACCGCAGCAATGGTGGGATTTGTTGACCAGTCAGCGAGTGCTGGCGTCGTTTCGCGTCAGTCTCACGACGGCGTTGTGTGCGGCCTTAATCAATGTCGTGCTCGGCCTGCTGCTTGCGTGGGTGCTGGTACGTTACCCGCTGCCATTCAAGCGCGTTTTCGACGCATTGATCGATCTGCCTTTTGCATTGCCGACAGCAGTCGCCGGCATTGTGTTGACGGCGTTGTATGCCGGCAATGGTTGGATCGGTCAGCACCTGGAACCGCTGGGTATCAAAGTCGCGTTTACACCGATCGGTATTACCGTTGCGCTGATCTTTATCGGCTTACCTTTCGTGATTCGCACAGTGCAACCGGTATTGGCGGATCTCGATCCCGCTGAAGAAGAAGCGGCGTCAAGTTTGGGCGCTGGCCGCTGGCAGGTATTCAGCAAAATTATTTTTCCGAATATTTTGCCGGCGCTGCTGACGGGGTTTGCGCTCGCATTCGCACGCGGCATCGGCGAATACGGCTCGGTCATTTTTATCGCCGGCAATCGGCCGCTGGTGTCGGAAATCGTGCCGCTGCTGATCATGACCAAGCTCGAACAATACGATTATGTCGGCGCCACGGTGATCGGCATGGCGATGCTGGTTATGTCGTTCGTGCTGCTGCTGGTGATCAATGCGTTGCAGGCGAGGACGCGGCGGCGGGCAGGGGCGTTGTAATAAAAGAAATTG
>CBFHCK010000111.1:0-7799 GCA_965653955.1 uncultured Spongiibacteraceae bacterium | reverse complement strand
TCAATCGTCTGTACGCCACCGAACGTGCCGGTCAAGTTGCTTGTTGTAGACGGGCCGACGCCGATTGAATACGTCACGCCGCAACCATCGGGGCTGACATTCGGATTGTTCGCCCAACGCTCAGGGTCGCGGGCCACATGCGAAAGGCGATAGGATTTTTTGCCGGTGCCATCGATTCCGAGCATGTAGATATCCGAATTGATGAATTGCTCGTACTGCGGCTCGTCCCGATTATAAATGTGCCGGTCCGACTCCATCGCCGCGAAACGATCGTCCGGAAATAATCCTTCAGGTTCTTCGTGCGCCGCACTTTTCGTTTGGTTGATTAACTCGCGCGTAGTGAAATTGTACGAATAGGTCTGCACCGGCTTGGCATAATGCGAAAATATCAAACCGCTATCGCCGGCAAAGAAATCCTGTGCCTCAAATGGTCGCCACCGCTCGCCACCTTTGAATGGCAACGCCAATTCCTGCTTATTCATCAACTCGCCATTCGCGCTAATTTCCGCCACAAACATTTTGCTCGGGCTGAAGGTATTAGCTGCGCTGGTGGCATAGGCAATCTTGCGCGACGTACGCGACACAGCGATGCCTTCGAAATGTTCTTCGCCGAGATATTTCGGCGGCTGCGAACGGTCGGCCGGCATCCAATAAATTGCATTGCTGAAGAAGCGATTGAATGAGCGATTACGAAATTTTTCCGTACTCAGCAATAAGTAATCGCCATTATTCATGTAATAGACGCGATAGATACCTTCATGTTTGAAATTACATGTGAGGCAGGTTTGCACGCCTGTAGCGACATCGACTTCATAGGCTTGCGCATATTCGCCTTCGACGAACGCAATGTGTTTACCGTCGTTCGACCAGCGTGGGCGACCGCCGAAATCCGTCAATTGTTTTACCGTGAAATCGGTCAATGAACCCGACGGACAGCTACGGCCTTCGCGGCGCGGATAAATACGCTGTTCTTCCGGGCAACGGTCTGGATGGAGATCAACATAATCCACGTTGAAAGGATTCGGATGCACTTCTTTTTTCGGAGGCGCACAGGCGACCATCGTTAAACCCGTAACCAGCAATAACAGCGGGCGAAGAGAAGTGTATCGGCGAAGACGTGCGGTATACATCGATGAGCGAATCATATCGGCATTCGAGTTCTGGTTGATTAATGGAAACGTCAATATAAAAGACTCACCGCCGCACCAACACCCCAAAAATGGCTATAAGCCGGGATCAAGTGCGCACTGTCGCTGCACCGAGCAGCAAACCAGGCGGCATGCGCTCGACTGAATGAGCATACGTCCTTATGATGATCGCAATCACTGCGTAGCGTCCACATTGTCTATCCACCTCAAGACAAATGCGGACATCATGAATCTTCGTGCGATACCGCTGTGCGCCGATGCATCAGCCTTCAGAGTTCACGTCATGCGCCGATCGATATACCGCTATTGTTCCGTCACCGCATTGCTGACTGCAAATGTATTGCATGCAAACGCCAGCGCTTTGAGTGCCGAAACATCGAATGCGGAAACATTAAAACCGGAAACATTCGACGAGTGTTTGTTGAATGCGGTGCAATCCGCCACCGCAAGTACGACGGTGGGTGAATTACGCACATTATGCGAAACAAAGTTGGAGCAACCGCCCGCCGAGCCGATCGCCGCTACCGAGCATGCTGTCGAAGTTGCCGCAAAAACTGAAGGCGTCGTTGAGAAGCGCCGGGCGCTCGAACGTTATACACACGACAACCCCTTTGTATTGACGCCACATCGGCCGAATTATTTACTGCCTGTCGTGTATTCCTGGCACCCAAATGACGAGGCCTTCGCCGAGGGCGACGTTCAACGCACTGAGGTGCAGTTTCAGTTGAGCGTCAAAGTGCTGGTGGCTGAAAATCTTCTTGGCGATAACGGCCATCTTTCATTCGCTTATACCGATCGCTCGTTCTGGCAAGCGTATAACCGGGATATTTCCGCGGCATTTCGCGAGTCGGTGCATGAGCCGGAATTGATATTCACACTCGAAAATGATTGGGAACCATTCGGTCTGCGCAATTCAGCCAATCAAATTATTCTCAATCATCAATCGAACGGCCGCGATGGCGAGTTATCGCGAAGCTGGAATCGCATCATGCTCAATACATTATGGGAAAAGGACAACTTCGTATTGAGCTTCATGCCTTGGTATCGCTTTCGTGAAGACAAAAAGGATGATCCGCTCGATCGCGAAGGCGACGACAATCCGGATATTGAAAAGTATCTGGGTCATTTTGAAATGCGTGGTGTATATCTCGTCGAACACGGTCAAACGTTCAGCGTGATGCTGCGGAATAATTTACGCAGCGACAATAAGGGCGCCGTGGAAATCGCCTATAGTTTTCCGCTCGGCGGCAAGCTTAAAGGTTACGCAAAATATTTTAATGGTTACGGTGAAAGCCTGATTGATTATAACCACCACATTCAGAGCTTTGGTTTAGGCTTTTTAATCAGCGATTGGCTTTAGTGGAACCTATGCGATTAATGGAATCTGTGCAATGAAAAAATATCTGGTTATCACAGGCGCAAGCCGGGGCATCGGCCTCGCTACGGCTAAGTTATTTGACGAAGATGGTTTTGACGTAATCAATGTGTCGCGCTCACCTTCGCCGCTAACTGGCATTCGCAATATCGATATCGATTTAACAAAACGCGGTTGGGAACAGCGCATAACAGCCGAAGTGTTGCCGATGCTTAGCGATGCCGAGCAAATCGTGCTTGTGCATAATGCCGGCGCGATTATTAAAGATTCGCTGCCGAATCTCGATATCGATGAGTTTCGCCGCGTTATGGAAATCAACGTCATTGCGCCAGCGCAATTGACGCATTTGCTGCTGCCGGCGCTAAAGCCGACATCGTCGATTATTTATATCGGTTCGACGTTAGGTGAAATCGGCGTGCCGAATTGCTGCGCATATGTCACGTCAAAACACGCGATGATCGGATTGATGCGCTCGACCTGTCAGGATCTCGCCGGTACAGGCATTCACACCGCTTGCGTATGTCCGGGTTTTACCGATACCGAAATGTTGCGCGAACATGTCGGTTACAGTGAAGAGGTTTTGCAGGCAATCGCCGGCGGTATTGCGCAAAAGCGCTTGATTCAGCCGGAAGAAATTGCGCGCACGATTCAATTCTGCGCGCAGAATCCGGTGATTAATGGCGCGGTGATGCACGCCAATCTTGGTCAGATACAATCGTGACCGGATTATTTGAATTGTTATTTCCGGGTAATCATTTTCCGGGATAAACCGGCTTACGTTTTTCCAGAAATGCATTAATGCCTTCGGCACAATCGGCGCTGGTTGATGCGATATCCTGCATTTGTGCCTCCAGTGCGATTGTCGCGGGCAACGAAAGTTCTAACGACTGCCGTAAAACTCGCTTGGTCAACGCGTTCGCGCTCGGCGATAACTCGGCGATTTGTTCTGCCCATTGCCATGTGCGTGCTTGTAAATCCGCAGCGCCGACCACTTCGTTGACGATGCCGTATTGCAGACATTCGTCGGCGCTGAGACGGCCAGCTTCCATCAACAATCGAAATGCACGCTTATAGCCGACCGCTCTCACCAACTCCCAGCTGACGCCGCCGTCAGGTACCAATGCAATTTTGCTGAATGCCAATTGTAGATACGCATCCTCGGCCATTACCGCGAGATCGGTCGCAGCCAACAATGCACAACCGATTCCAGCGCACGCACCGTTGACCGCAGCGAGCACAACCTGATCGAGCCGGCGCAAACCGAGCAGAAACGGTTCGTATTCATTATGAATTTGCAACGATACAGATGGTGGAATGCCTTCGCGCAAATCGGCGCCCGCACAAAAACCTTTACCGTTCGCGGTGAGAACGATTACGCGAATATCGGTGCGACGTTTCAATTCGGTTATCGCATCGAGCATGCCCGCTCGCAATTCGCTGTTGAATGCGTTGTACGCTTCCGGCCGGTTTAATGTCAGCCGGGCGATACGATCGCGATATTCGATCTTTACTTTGGGTTCAGTCATTACTTTGTCCTTGCTACATCAAGCATAGGTAGCAGCGCGCCATGAATTGCTCGCAAACGAAGTTAATCGCGCGCAGCGTTCATCGCAATAGCAGATAGAAAGAAAATAAGGTTTAGTCCGCGACGACGCAGCAGTTTCTGCCGGCTTGTTTGGCTTGATACAGCGCGGTGTCGGCACGCTCGAAGACATGGTCGGAGGTCGCCGTGTCGGAAAATATCGCGATCCCGACCGATAACGTGATAGCGACCGGCTTGTCGCGAAAATGAAATGGACTCGCAGCCACGGCTTGACGAATGGCATCGAGTGTTTGCAGTGCTTCCTGCCGTTCGGTTTCGGGCATCAGGATCACGAATTCCTCACCACCAAAACGCGCGACGAAATCCGTTTTGCGCAATCGATCGCGCAGTGTTTTCGCAATGATGCGCAGCACTTTATCGCCGGCGAGGTGACCAAAATTATCGTTGATCGATTTGAAGTGATCGAGATCGCACACCGCCAACACTAACGGCCGCTGATAACGCTGCCAGCGCTCATATTCGTATGTCAGACGCTGCTCATAAGCATTACGATTTGGCAGCTGCGTCAGCGAATCGAGCAATGCCAAGCGCTGTTGTTCGAGCATGCGTTGCTCGATTTGCGCCGATTGCGATTCCATTTCGCGCAGCCGCTTGTTCAATGTATCGAGCTGGCTTTCTAAATCGCGCTGACGATTTTGCTCCGACACTTTGTGCTCATCGAGCGCTCCGACGATACCATCGAGACGCGAGCCGATATCGGCCTTCAATTGGTCAAGATGCGACGCCTGCTCGACGCTCGCTTGCATTTCCGCGACTTCACCGCGCACGACTTCATTTAGGTTTGCATCGGCATGCTGACGCTGTAATTGACTCGCACGCGAAAAATCGAGCGCACGATGTGCATCGCTCAGGCGCTCGTTAATACCGAGCAAAAAGTTCTGAAATTCAACTTCGCTGCGTTGCAACGCAGCGAGCACAATCATGCTGACCTGTTCGAGTACGGAAACCAGCTCGTACCAATTCAACCCCTTCGCTACTTGTTCGCAGGCGCGGCGGTGATCGTCACTCGCCGAAGGCGGCGGATCGATTTGTTTCAGCAAATGATCGAGCACCTGACAAACGGCGTTGCTGATCCGCGTGAACGGCGGCTCTTGTTGACTCGTCGGTTCGATCGATTCTTCGATAACAGCCTGATCGTTTTCGACACTGTCGGTTTGGCTGCTTGCATTGCTATTTGGAACATCGCGCGATGGCTGAACGATTTCCGCCGGCGCGACAATTTGCACGCTTTCTACTTCTTCGCTAGCGACAGAATCTTTATCGTCCTCGACAACATGCGCAGCATGCTCGGCCGGCGTCGGCGCTGCTGCCGCCAATTCCGCACCGTTGCGACCGAATATGCGCGTTAGTAAGCCAGTACGCGCAGTCGGGTCGCCGGCGAGCACTCTTCCCTGCAACACGGGCAAGCGCGATAGCAGTTTCATTTCATCGCCATCGACATCAATGCGCTTCAATTGCTTCTGCATCGCTTTTAATTCGCGCGCGACGTCGGCGTTTGGTTTGCAATCGAGCAGTTGGGAGGTCAGGCGTTGCAATGCGGTTTGCAGAATATCGCTGCGCTGATCGCGCTCGTCATCGACCACCTTGATGCGCGCATCGATCTCATCGATCAACCGTGCGAGCGGTCGCGGATCTTCGATATCGCGACGCAGCAATTGTCGAAGTTCGGCCAGCTGCTTATCGAGCTGTCGATCGATACCGTGGGCCGCTACTGCAATTCTTGATGAAGCTCGGCAAAGCAACCTTTCGATTGCTTGCCGATCTGTGTTCCCGCGCGAGTCAGATGTCATTTGTTGTTATTGTGTTTAGATGGATTCTATTTTTTGGGTTTTTGTTGCCGCTCTTTCGCGATCAGATAATCCGCCGCCTGCAACATTTTTCGATGCATACCGCCTTCAGTCGCATCGGCACCGGAGAAGCCGCGGCCACTGATGCGATATTTACCCGCAACGATCAACTCCGGCGTGCCTTCGATCTTATAGCTCAGTGCGCGGGCTTTTGCCTGATTGATTTGGCTGGTAACCCCGAATGCATCAAACGCTTTGTTGAATTGTTCGGCGTTCACGCCGGCGTTGACGAATATCTGCTGAATTTTTTCCTTCGAATTAAGCATGTTGTTTTGGTCGTGGATCGCCGCAAACATCGCCTCGTGCGTTTTCGATAACACACCGAGCGCCTGCGCTGCATAGAATGCCTGCGCATGTAATTGACCCGTGGCATTCCAAATCACCGGCAGCTGGTAGAAATCGACATCGCTCGCCACCGTTTTGGCCCACGCTTTAACCAACGGCTCAAAGCGATAACAATGCGTGCAGCCGTATTGGAATACTTCGACAACTTCGATTTTTGTCGGATCGCGAGGCCGCACCGGCTCCGCCAAACGGACATAGTGCACGCCCTCTTGGAATGGCTCGGGTTGCGCCTGTACCGCAGCGGCAAACAGGCCAATAACTGACAGCAGAAATAATTTCATGCAACGCATTGCTTAACCTCCAGGTTGAGTTCGAGCATTGGACTAATCATCTCGTACCGCGTTGCACTAATGCGGCACACAAACGCGTTAAGTTTTTGTAAGCAATTCGGTAAACAAAAAAGGTGGCTTTGAGCCACCTTTGTACAGCTGCGATACCGCCTTAATGCAGGCCGGAAATGTAGTTTGCCAACGCCGCGATTTCACTGTCGCTGAGACGGGCGCCAATGCTGCGCATCGGTTTGGTATCGCCATCGTTCGCACGGCCGCTTTGATCGCCATCCGCCGCAGAGCGATATGCCTTCAATTGCGTAGCAATATAGTCGGCATGTTGTCCGCTCAGCCGCGGGAAACCGGCAGCTGCGTTACCGATGCCGTCCGGTGCATGGCAAGCCGCGCAAGCCGGCACGCCTTTATCGCGAATACCGCCGCGATAAATCTGTTCACCTTTGGCAAGCGTGTCTTTTTTGGCTTGATTGGCCGCGCCTTTCTGCGCGGCGTAATGCGCGGAGATGTCGGCGATATCCTGATCGCTCAGATTATCTACGAGGCCCATCATCTGCGGCACCACGCGAACCTTGGTTTTGATATCGGTGATTTGCTTGATCAGATAGCGTTCGCCTTGACCGGCCAGCTTGGGAAACGCTGGCGCGGGGCTGTTACCATCCGCGCCGTGGCACGCTACGCAAACCGCTGCTTTAGCCTGACCGGCTGCGGCATCGCCCGCAGCGATCGCGAATGAATTGCCCAAACCCAATAAAACTGCACCGGCTAAAACGATTGTTCTCATTTATTTCGCACCCGGAATGGCACGGCGCGGGACGCCGTGCTCTTTGAATTATTTCTTCGGTGTGGCCATGTAGTTGATCAGCGCTTTGTAGTCCGCATCGGTACAGTCATTGCACATACCGCGCGGCGGCATCGCATTCATACCCGTTTTAACGCTAGCTACCAATGGATCCATGCCTTTGGCAAGACGAGGTTTCCAATCGGCTTCTGAACCTGTTTTCGGCGCATTCGCAACGCCTGACGCGTGACAAACCATACAGCTTTTGTTGTAACGAGCGACGACCGCTTGGTCATCAGCGGCGGCGGCAACGCAAGAAACTGCAGCGAGCAAAACACCGACAAACAACTTTTTCATAGCGAACCTCTTACAGGGGTGTAGAGCGGCGGGTATCATGACCGGCCATCACTCAAACG
>CBFHCK010000110.1:0-7828 GCA_965653955.1 uncultured Spongiibacteraceae bacterium | reverse complement strand
TTTTAAAGCGCCGATTTTCTTTCCAATCGAGAAATGCTCGAACAAAGGAGGCCATTCACAGGATGGGCCGCTCTGGAGCGGTTATTCGAATTCCATCAAATTTATTGACCCAAAAAGAAGTCGAAATATTTTACAGGCGCCCTTTTGGGATTAAGCCAGTTTTGCTGCAACACCTTGTCTTACCGGCAATTAATTGCCCTTGGCACTGAATATGCTTTAATTGCGTCCGTCGTAGTGATGCAGTCTGCACGCTAAGCTCAAAGGAGAAGGATGATGAAAAAATTGTTTTGTACTGGCGCGCTGCTCGCGTTGGGAATTGCTCAGTCAGCTAACGCTTATGTGGTTAATGGCAGCGACTTCACGAACAATCAGCACACACAGAGCTTTAATGGCAACGCCACTTTCTCTGCATATCGCGGCGGCACCACCGATGCGAACTTCCAGAAAAAGACTCAGGCAGGTTATACAGGCGTCGGCGTGGCCGGTGGCCGCACCGCGGGCGAAATCGATCTGAACGAAACCATCGCTGGCACGTTCTCCGAACTCTCGCATATCGACAGCATGACGCTAGGCCTTCTGTTCGATGGCCCGGAGTATGGCGATGTCAACGAAGTTGCGGCAGTCAGCGTCTTCAATGGCACGAGCTGGCTCAAAGGCACGTTGACCGCGATCAGCACTACGATCGCTCAGTGGTCATTCGGCGGCAGCACAACCAACATCACTGCAACCTCTCCTTCGTCTAACGGCTTAGGCGCGGTATGGACGATCGCCAACCCCTTCGCAAATACAGCAACGAACAGCATTGTATTCGGCGCTCAGCAAGGCGTTTGCGGTAAGGCAGGCGGTGCTTGCAACAACCAATCGGATTACACACTGAACCAATTGGCTTACTCGGCAGTTCCAGAGCCAAGCACCGTTGCATTGCTTGCCGCTGGTTTGGTCGTACTCGGCGTTGCCCGTCGTCAAACGCGCAAGCAAGGCTGATCGACTCAGGTATAGCTGCGCATCGCATGTAGCGTAAAAATAAAAAGGGCGCCTTGATGGCGCCCTTTTTTATTTCTCTCTATTTCATTTGCCTTCGTGAATTCGCGCCTCAAGTTCGGTGAGACCCAGATGGCGAACATCCTGGCCTTTCACCATATACACGACATGCTCGGAAATATTCAGCGCATGATCGCCGATACGTTCGAGCGAGCGCAGACTCCACATGATGTTCAACACTGCAGAAATACTGCGCGCATCCTCCATCATGTAAGTCACCAGCGTACGCATGGCGGTGCCGTATTCCATATCGACAGATTTATCTTCCTGTGCGACACGAACCGCCTGATCGAGATCTAACCGGGCGAAGCAATCGAGTGCATCGCGCATCATCGCGCACACGTGATTACCCAGATGGCGAATTTCGACAACGCAACGCGGCATTTCACCGTGTTCGATCAGCCGAATCGCATGCTCGGCAATTTTCGTTGCCTCATCGCCCATGCGCTCAAGATCGTGCAGTGCGCGCGTGATCGCGAGCACCATACGCAAATCGCTGGCGGCAGGATGACGACGCGCGAGAATCAACGCGCACTCTTCATCGATCTGCATTTCCATGTTGTTGATGCGGTAATCGCCCTTCAACACCCGCTCGGCCAAGCCACTGTCTGCGTTCATCACCGCGTTGATCGCATCGGCGACCTGGCGTTCGACGAGTCCGCCCATTTCCAACATGCGAGTCTTGATGTCATCCAACTCCGCATTGAATTGCTGCGAAATATGATGCGAATGTGAATCCTTGTCGACCATGATGTAACCTCGAAAATTCTGCGATTCTGCCGCTTTTACTGACTAATTACGCGCAATCAACCGTAGCGGCCCGTGATGTAATCTTCAGTTTGACGCTGCGCGGGGTTGGTAAACAGGCGATCCGTACTGTCGAATTCGATCAGCTTGCCCATGTACATGAACGCAGTATAGTCCGAGACTCTGGCCGCTTGTTGCATGTTATGAGTGACGATGACCAACGTGTATTTCGATTTCAATTCGTAAATTAATTCTTCGATTTTCAACGTGGAAATTGGATCGAGAGCCGACGCGGGTTCGTCGAGCAATACCACTTCGGGCTCGACCGCGATCGTGCGCGCGATCACCAGACGCTGCTGCTGGCCGCCGGACATACCGAGCGCGTTGTCGTGCAGACGATCTTTCACTTCATCCCACAACGCTGCGGAACGCAACGAACGCTCAACCGCTTCGTCGAGTACGCGTTTTTTATTGATACCTTGTATGCGCAAACCGTAGGCAACATTTTCATAAATGGTTTTCGGAAACGGGTTCGGCTTCTGGAACACCATACCGACACGACGTCGCAGCGATGCGACGTCGACGGTACGATCATAAATATTCGCACCGTCGAGCAAAATTGAACCCTCGATACGGCAATCGTCGACCAGATCATTCATTCGATTAAAACAACGCAGCAGCGTCGATTTACCGCAACCGCTCGGACCGATGAATGCGGTAACGCGCTGTTTTGGAATGTGCATGTCAACGTCAAACAACGCCTGTTTGGTGTTGTAAAACAGATTCAGATTTTGCACATGCAAACAGATTTCTTCGGCATCGAGTGTGCGCTGCGATGGCGTCCGACCCAATTGCGAAATATCCATCGCATGCGATTTGACAGTAGATGTTTCTGACATAAGTTCAGATCTCGAATGAGCGAATCACATTTCCAGCGCGCGGTATTTTTCGCGCAAATGATTGCGCAGCGCGACGGCACTAAAGTTCAACAACGCAACAATGATGACCAACAGCAATGCGGTGGCATATACCAACGGCCGCGCTGCTTCGACGTTCGGGCTTTGGAAGCCTACGTCATTAATGTGAAAGCCAAGATGCATGAATTTGCGATCGAGGTGAATAAACGGAAAGTTCATATCGAGCGGCAATGTCGGCGCAAGCTTGACCACGCCCACCAGCATTAATGGAGCGACTTCGCCGGCTGCGCGTGCGACCGCAAGAATTAGACCGGTCATCATCGCTGGACTTGCCATCGGCAATACCACGCGCCATAGCGTTTCAGCTTTGGTTGCACCCAGTGCGAGACTCCCTTCGCGCAGAGAACGCGGAATGCGCGCCAGCCCTTCCTCAGTGGCGACAATCACAACCGGCAAAGTCAGCAATGCGAGCGTAATCGACGCCCACATCAAACCGGGCGTACCGAAAGTCGGGGCGGGAAAGGCCTCGGGGAAAAATGCTTTATCGATATTCGCGCCGATGAAATAAACGAAAAAGCCGAGACCGAAGACACCGTAAACAATCGACGGTACGCCGGCCAGATTATTAACAGCGATGCGAATAATGCGCGTTATCGTCCCCTGCTTGGCATATTCACGCAGGTAAACCGCGGCGATCACGCCGAACGGAGTGACGATAATCGACATAATCAGCACCATTATCACCGTGCCGAATATGGCTGGAAAAATACCGCCTTCGGTGTTCGCTTCGCGCGGCTCGTCGGACAAAAACTCCCACAGCTTGCTGAAGTAAAATCCAATCTTCTGGAATACATTCATCGAATTCGGACGATACGCATGAACGATTTTTTCCAGAGGAATTTCCACTGTACGACCGTCCGCCACTTCGGCGGTCATGCTATCGCGATTAACTTGCTGGTAGAGATCGGTCAGCTTGCCTTGCAATCCTTTGTATTCATTTTGTAATTGCGCACGTTCGGCTTCGATTTCTGCTTTCGCCTGGGCGATTTCGCTCTCGGATAATTCCTCGTGCTTTAATTCAAGTTCGCGTGCCTGCAAACGCAATTGATCGATTTTGTAATTGATGGCGCCGATCTGTTTGTTCTCGACCTCATGGATATCGTCGTGAATTTTCGACGCACGTTGCAGTCGTTGTTGAAGCGCATCCCAAGCGACACTCGGATCGACGTTGACATCACCGACAACCTGACCGCCTTCTTTTACCTGCCGCAGAAATCCATAGAAATTGCCCCACTCGCGGCGCTCCAGCACCAATGCGTCGTGAGGTTTTTTCATTTCGCCTAAATAAGGGTTCAGGAACCAACTGAAATCGTGTCCCGATACATCGCGATTACCGAGCTTGAATAAATCGCGTTGAATATCGAGCTCGTCGGTTTCGAATTCGATGCCGGACGCTCGAAGCTGTTCGATGGGAATATGTTCGGACTCGACCAATTCACCCAGTACACGTTGCACCGGCATACCCTTCGGCGTGTATTGGACGTCATACACAGTGCCAGGCCAGAAATGGCCAAGACCGCGTACTGCCAAGAGCATCAATAACCCGACCACTGCGATTGCGCTGATTGTGACTGCGGCAGCGTTGAACCAAATAAATGGCTCGCCGCTCTTGATCCATGCGCGCAGTGGTAATCGGCTTTGTTGTGCCAGAGCCATGAATGATCGACCTCGAATTTAAATTAAATAACGCTGTAGCGACGACGCAAGCGCTGGCGAATAACTTCAGCAATGGTGTTCAACACGAAGGTGAACATGAACAACACGAACGCGGCGAGGAACAACACGCGATAGTGCGTACTGCTGACTGCTGTTTCACCGATCTCTACCGCAATATTCGCCGACAGCGTACGCATGCCTTCGAAAATATTCGCATCCATAATCGGCGTATTGCCAGCGGCCATCAACACGATCATCGTTTCGCCCACGGCGCGACCCAAACCAATCATCAATGCGGAGAAAATACCGGGCGATGCGGTTGGCAGCACGACGCCAATTAATGTTTGCCACGGTGTCGCGCCCAACGCGAGCGAACCGTAGCTCAACTGTTTGGGCACCGAGAAAATTGCGTCTTCCGCGATCGAGAAAATATTGGGAATTACCGCAAAACCCATTGCGATACCGACCACCAATGCATTGCGCTGCGAATAATCGAGGTCCCATTCGTGACGCATCCACGCACGTAAATCGCCACCGAAGAAGAAATGTTCGACCGGTGTACTAAAAGCAAAACAAGCGTAGGTTGTGAAAATAATGACGGGGACCAGCACCAGCGGTTGCCAGCCTTCGGGAATCCAGCTGCGCCATCCAAAAGGAATTTGATTCCATAAAAACGCGAACAGCAACACCGCGACAGGCATCAAAGTCAGCACGAAAAATACGCCGGGCAGATTGCCTTCCACGACGGGCGCCAACCACAAGCCCGCGAGAAATCCCAGAATAACCGTCGGCATTGCCGCCATTAATTCAATCAGCGGTTTCACTTTGCGGCGCAATGTCGGCGACATGAAATACGCGGTGTAGAGCGCACCGCAAATCGCCAGCGGCGCAGCGACAATCATTGCGTAGAACGCAGCTTTCAACGTACCGAAGGCCAACGGCATCAAGCTATATTTCGCTTCGAAATCCGAGTTCGACGATGAAGATTGCCAGACGTATTGAGGATCGGGATAACCTTCGTACCAGACTTTGTCCCATAGAGCGGACCACGATACTTCCGGATGTTCGTTGTGCACTTTCCAGAAATGCAGTTCGCGGTTGGAATCTTCGTACAACAAACCATTCGCGCGCGGGCTAAACGCGACCGATGTCGGCGCGGCGCCATCGATTGGCGCATTCAGCAACCGGCGTTGCGACGTCGAATAAAAAATTTGCAGCTGTTGTTTATCGTCCACCGCCACGAAACCTTTGCGGCGATGCTCCATAGCCAGCTGGGTAAAACCCGCGCCGGTATCCGCGAAACTGCGCACTCGCGTGAGCTGCGGTGCGGCATTCGGTTTGCGCACCATAAACCACTGACTCAGCTCGCCGTGGTTGCTCGCGACGATTATCGATACCGCACCGAGTAGAAAACGCGCATCGGTCAATTCGCCACTGGCGAACAAACGGCCACTATCGACCACCTGATTAGCCTGCAAATCGATGACGCGATAATTACCGTCGAGCGCCAACGCATACAGCCACTTTTGATCCGGCGAAATCAGCAAGCGAGAAGGTTTGATATCGACATCGGGCACTGGCAGTTGAACTTCTTCCGTGACCGTTTCGCCGCTGAGGAAATCTTCGCGCCGCTCCCACTTGCGGGCGATCAAATGACCGCTGTCATTGGCGCCGATCAGCACCAGCCCGCTGTCGCTACTGCGCATCGCCAGCGTATGCAGCGTTTCGCCGGGCATCAGCTGCATCGGCTTTTCGCCGTATGGATATTGCAGGAGCGGCACGATGGTGCGGTCGCCGTTGTTATCGTATTCGGCCGAGTAATCATGACGCACCAATAACGCGGTGCCGTCGGTTAAGCCCAGTGCGAATAAATGGCTGTGCTCTGAATCGATCGCAAAGCTGGAAATCTGCGCATCCTGCGGCACGGGTGCAGATTGGCTCAGCACCGGCTCGCCGGTGGCGACGTGAAAAAAGACTATTTTGCCGGCCGCGTCGACGCGCATACCGACTTCGTTTTGTTCCTCGACCGCAATGTAAAGCGGCTTACCGACATCGCCGAGCTTGGCGACCGGGAAATCAGCAACCGGCTCGATGGAGGCCGAGCGGAACAGCGGGATAATCTCGAACAACAGATAGAAAAAAATCAGCAGAATCGCGAACAACACGCTCATTCCGCCTGCGCTGATCGTCACCGCAGCAAGGCGGTCTTTGACTTTGCGAATCAGATGGCGGCGATCGTTGCCCAGCAAGCGGGTGACTTCCGCCGACGAAGCGGAAAGTTTTGAAGACATGGCGATCTCGTTCATGGCGGCAGTGTAGGCGCGAATTATGACAGCATTGTTACAACACGATGCAACCTGCTGGCGGGTATCCGATCGAAAAAGTGCCGCGATCGTTTAACGAGCGCGGCACGCTTGATTGCGACTAAAAGAAGCCTCGAACGAAAATTATTCGAGCGATTTCAGCGCGTTCTCGATCACTTTTTTCGGCAGCGGAATAAAGCCGTCCTTCACTACCACTTCCTGACCGGTCTTGCTCAGCACCATTTTCAGGAATTCTTTTTCGAGCGGTTGCAATGGCTTGTTCGGCGCTTTGTTCACGTACACATAAAGGAAGCGCGACAACGGATATTTCCCGGTCATTGCGTTTTCTGCTGTGGCATCGATAAACGGCTCGCCTTCTTTCTTCGCCAACGGCACGGTGCGCACGCTGGAGGTGATGTAACCAAAGCCCGAGTAACCGACTGCATTGATGGTTGTCGATACGGACTGCACAACCGATGCGGAGCCCGGTTGCTCGTTCACGGTATTCTTGAAATCGCCTTTACACAGCGCGTGCTCTTTGAAGTAGCCGTAGGTGCCAGATACCGAATTGCGACCGAACAATTGCAACGGACGGCCTGCCCACGCTCCGGTCAAACCGGCTTGGCCCCAATTGTCGATGCTGGCTTGCGCGCCGCAGCTGCGGTTGCTGGAGAAAATGGCATCGACCTGCGGAATCGTCATACCTTGAATCGGGTTGTCCTTATGGACATACACGGCCAGCGCATCGATCGCGACTGGAATTGCGGTCGGCTTGTAACCGTATTTTTTCTCGAACGCGCCGATTTCCTCGTCCTTCATTTTGCGGCTCATCGGGCCGACGTTCGAAGTACCTTCGGTCAACGCGGGCGGCGCAGTCGACGAGCCGGCCGCTTGAATCTGAATGTTCACGTTCGGATATTGACGCTTGTATTCTTCGGCCCAGAACGTCATCAGGTTGGCCAGCGTATCGGAGCCAACGCTCGACAGGTTACCGGCTACACCGCTGGCTTTTGCGTATGCGGGCAAGCTGGGATCAACCTCGACTCTCGCATGAGCGAGTGTTGCGGAACCGATGGCGGCAGCCAGCGCAGTACCGCGCAGAAT
>CBFHCK010000109.1:0-7840 GCA_965653955.1 uncultured Spongiibacteraceae bacterium | reverse complement strand
ATGTTGGTGCCATATGCATGTAATTCGTGCTTTAAACCAAGATCGCTAATAATGCGCTGACATTCCGCAATGTAAGGTGACAGCGACAACGTGGTGCCAAGCGGGATTAAACAAAAATCGACAATAACCTTCATCTCAACTCTCTTTGCCAGTCAGACCATACGATCTAGTAATCGATAGACACCGAGGTATTATAAGGCCCGTTTCAATTCAGCGCGTCCGTTGCTTCATTCGATGCGCCCGCTTCGACACAAAAGGATTCCGGTATGAATCATTCATTGGTTTTCACCTTCATCGGCGCCGATAAACCCGGGCTGATTCAGCGGCTTTCGCATACCGTTAGTCAGCACGGCGGCAACTGGCTTGAAAGCCGGATGAGTCAACTGGCCGGTCAATTTGCCGGCATCGTTCAGGTCGCCGTCGATGAGCGCCATGCAGGGGAATTGCGCGACGCGCTTCATGGTCTTGCCGGTGAGGGGCTCACGATTGTCGTAACAGCCGATCAAAGCACGCGCAAGGAAAGCGACTGTCGCCGCCTGCGGCTCAGCATTATCGGCAACGATCGTCCCGGTATCGTGCGCGAAGTTGCAGCGGCGTTAGCGCAACGTCATATCAACGTGAATGAAATGGACACAAGCATCACCAGCGCGCCGATGAGCGGTGAACCTTTATTTGAAGCGGTAGCGGAAATTGAAGTGCCGAAATCGCTCGACATCGCCGAGCTGAATACTCAACTCGACGCAATTGCCGATGCATTAACAGTCGATATTGATTTAGAGGAATCGCTCCGCTGAATCAAAAACTCGCGGATTCGTGCGTCCATTCGCAGCGCATCGATAAAGGACCGCTGTTCGGTTCGTGATAATCCCGATCGGCATGCCATGTGAACGTGTGCATGCCGTTAAATTCGGTTTCAAGGTGTACCGTCGCCGACACCCAATACATGTTTTGCAATATATCCTCGAAACGTTGCAGCCACTGCTGCCACTCGTACTCAACCCCTTTATACGAATTGCCGAACGGCACGACATCGGTATGCAGATCATCGACTACCAGCGTTTCCGACGGCAGCACAAACATTTCGCGGCTGATTAACGGCCAATCCTCGATACTCGGCAGCGATGCCAATACGCGGCGATTCGCCAAGCGTCGCTGGCGTGTCTGGTCCATGTTAGAGGTGAACACAACATCCTTGATGCAGCCATAAACCACGGATTCCTGCGACATCGTTTCACTCCAGGCGTTACATCGATTTTTATATTTCCGGCACCTTAGCAAATGCATAAGGTGTCGCCAAGCATCTGATTCATTACCGATCGTTACAGCGCCAGCTCTTCACTCGTGAGCCATCTTCACTGGCATGCGTAGCCATATGGCGACAACCGCGAATGCCAACATCGCTATTAACGCCGCCAGCAAAAATGTATTAGCCGCTGCGGAAAGACCGCTGCTAAACACATCGCTGGCATTCCATAACAACCCGCTCGCAATTGCGCCAGCGGTTGCGCCTGCGCCGAAACAAAGTCCGCTGTACAACGCCATTCCCTGCCCTTCGTGACCGCCAACGAATACGCGGCGAACGATTTCAATAGCACTCGCATGTAACGTGGCGAAGCTCGCAGCATGCAGGCATTGTGCGACGATCAGCACCGGCAACAAATCGACGAACAACGCGATCAACACCCAACGTAATGCCGTCAGGGCAAAACTGATCAACATGATCGCGCGCACGCTGATCGCGGCAAGCAATCGATGCATAAGCAGAAACATCAACACTTCCGCGACCACACCCAGCGACCATAACACCCCGGTCTGTGCTTTTGAATAATGGTTTTGCTCTAGATAGACACTGAAAAATGTGTAGTACGGGCCGTGCGAGAGTTGCAACAAAAAATTCGCGAATAGAAACGCCAACACCATCGGCCGGCGCAAAATTACCCATAACGATTCGCGCGTGGCAACCGCGGCAGCGCTATCGGCATAAGGTTCGCTCACCGCCAGCGTGCTTCCCCATATCGACAGCAACAGCCCGAGTAGAATGAACGGCAATGCACTCAATGCGATGTGATCGAACAAAAAACCGAGGCCGGTAACAATCGCGATAAAACCGATCGAGCCCCAAACGCGGATCAGGCTGTAACGCTGCGCGCGTTCGCGCAAATGCGCGACCGTGACGACTTCGAACTGCGCGTGTACAGCGTTCCAGAAAAAACTGTAGCCGACGACGATCAACAGCAGCCATGCGAAATCGTGCCGAATAAAAATTCCCGAAAAAATCAGCGCGGCCGCGAATGCACCGAATCGAATAATGCGTAAACGCGCGCCGGTTCGATCGGCCAACCAGCCCCACAAATGCGGCGATATGATTTTAGTGGCTTGCAGCGCGCCCGCGAGCAATCCAATCGCTGCGGCACCGTAGCCCAATTCGCGCAAATACAGCGGCCAGAACGGTAGCCAGGCACCAAGCAAAGCGAAATAAAAAAAATAAAAACTAGAGAGGCGCCAATAGGGATATGCGGCGGACACGTGCCGCGACCCTAATCGATAGCGCCTGGAATGATTGGCGTGCGCGAACGTACATCAGCATTTTGGCCGCGATGTCGAAGCAGATGATCCATCAGTACAATCGCCAACATCGCTTCGGCAATCGGCGTTGCGCGGATACCAACACACGGATCATGCCGGCCAGTGGTGATCACTTCGGCTGAATTGCCATCGATATCGATACTCCGCCCCGGCAGCAAAATACTTGATGTCGGTTTCAATGCGATATGCGCAACGATTTCCTGGCCCGACGAAATTCCACCCAACACGCCACCGGCATTGTTCGAGGTGAAACCCTGCGGCGTGATTTCATCGCGATGTTCGCTGCCGCGCTGTGCGATGCAATCGAAACCGGCGCCGATTTCAACACCCTTCACCGCGTTGATACTCATCAGCGCATGGGCAATATCGGCATCGAGCCGATCGAATATCGGCTCACCCAAACCCGGAATCATGCCGCTCGCAACCACGGTGATTTTCGCGCCGATTGAATCGCCCTCTTTACGCAATTGCTGCATGAAGGTTTCCATCGCTTCGATTTTCGATGCATCCGGACAAAAGAAGGGATTCGTTTCAACGATGTTCCAGTCGACGCTTTCGATAGCGATCGGACCGAGCTGCGATAAATAACCGCGCACGGTAATGCCGCAGCGTTCATGCAGATATTTTTTGGCAATTGCGCCAGCGGCAACGCGCATCGCCGTTTCACGTGCCGATGAACGACCGCCACCGCGATAATCGCGTACACCGTATTTTTGCTGATACGTGTAATCGGCATGCATTGGTCGAAATGTATTCGCGATCTTTGAATAGTCCTTCGAGCGTTGATCGGTATTCTCGATCAGCAAACCGATTGGGGTGCCCGTTGTTTTTCCCTCGAACACACCGGACAGGATTTTTACCGCATCGTCTTCGCGGCGCTGCGTCGTATAACGCGAGGTACCGGGCTTACGGCGATCCAGATCGACTTGAATATCGCCTTCGGATAATTCAAGACCTGGAGGACAGCCATCGACAATACAGCCCAACGCAGGACCGTGACTTTCGCCGAATGTAGTCACCGTAAATAATTTGCCGATGGTATTGCCGGACATAATCTGCTCGCAGAAAAATTTTAAGTCGAATTATACGTAACCCAGCGAATTATCGTCAGAGTTCGGCGGCATGCTCAATCAGCTGTTCACGCGTCAGCAAAAATACGCCGTGCCCGCCGCGCTCGAATTCGAGCCACATGAACGGAACGCGCGGATAAGCTTCTTCGAGCGCCGGCCAGCTATTACCGACTTCGACGATTAATACGCCATTTTCTTCCAGATGGTCCGCCGCTTTGCGCAGAATAACGCGTACCAAATCCAGCCCATCGTCGCCCGCCGCCAATGCAAGGCGGGGCTCGTGACGATATTCCGCCGGCAGTTCATCCATATCGCGCGCATCGACGTACGGCGGATTGCTGACAATCAAATCGAAGCGCTCACCGCTCAGTGCGGCAAATAAATCCGATTGCACAGCGCGCACGCAATTTCCCACATCGTGTCGCTCAATATTGCGCCCTGCCACGGCGAGTGCAGCTGGAGAAATATCCGATAGCACGACTTCTTCGACATCGAAATGCAACGCACACGCGATACCGATACAACCGCCGCCGGTACACAAATCAAGAATGCGATAAGAGCCGGCCTCCGCTTCGTCGAGCCAGGGCGTAAAGCGGGTTTCGATCAACTCCGCGATGGGTGAGCGCGGAATTAACACATTGCGATCGACATAAAACGGATAACCAGCGAACCACGCCTCGCCGGTAATATAAGGCGCGGGCAACCGCTGCACGAAACGCATTTGCAGCACATCGAAAATGCGCTCACGCTCGGGCAAAGTCAGCCTTGCATCGAGCACCGGCTGCAAGGTATCGAACGGCAATGCCAGTTCGTGAAAGATCAAACCCAACGCTTCGTCATACGCATTGTCAGTGCCGTGGCCGTAAGCAATACCGGCACGCTGAAACTGCGTCATACCCCATCGCATATAGTCGCGAATCGTATGCAATTGCTCGATGATCTGTTCGCGTGCTTCCAATTTCGGCCCCTATATAAATGGTTGAATCGATGGAAATTGTGCATCGTGCGGTGCGCACATTGTATACCTGATCGCGTTTGTCAGGCTTGTTTCGGCTTGTTACACTGACCGCCCCTTGCGGTTCGATAAAAAAATCCACCTGTTTCATTCGCTGCCTATATAACCGCACAGGCCCTTCGTAGAGGAACGCCCGTGGAAAAAGCATTCGCAAAGATTATTGAGAGTGTCGGTGAGGATCTGCATCGCGATGGTTTACGCGATACGCCGAAACGTGCCGCGAAAGCGTTCGAATTTCTCACGCAGGGTTACCAGCAATCGCTCGACGACATCGTCAACAATGCGCTGTTCGAATCCGACTGCAATGAAATGGTCGTCGTCAACAATATCGAATTGTATTCAATGTGCGAGCATCATCTGCTGCCGTTTATCGGTCACGCACACGTTGCCTATATTCCGCAGGGCAAAGTTATTGGGTTGTCGAAGATTGCGCGGATCGTCGATATGTTTGCGCGCCGTTTGCAGATTCAAGAGCAACTGACGCGTCAAATCGCCGATACGATTCTGCAGGTGACAGGCGCCGCCGGTGTCGGTGTGATTATCGAAGCGAAACACATGTGCATGATGATGCGCGGCGTCGAAAAGCAGAATTCAATAATGCGGACGTCGGCAATGCTCGGTAATTTCCGCAGCGATCAAAGCACGCGCTACGAATTCCTTTCGCTGGCAGGGCTCAATCAGCGCTAAAACATTGCGCGATTGTTTTGCTGAAATTATTCACCCCAGAATACATTGATGGTTTCAGCAATCGCCGGGGCTTGCTCCTCCAAATGGAAATGATGGCTGCCCGCCAGCGTCTGCATCCTTAACTCCTGCCACCGCTCCAGCTCGCCGGTCCGCTTCAGCATCGCGCCCACGCCCTGATCAGCCAGCAATATCAGATGTGGCTGATGCGCAAATCGCGTCAGCGTCGCATCGATATGCGTCTGGCTCATTTTCACTGCGGATGCCAATCGCACGCGTGGATCATTGCGCCAGCGCCAACCTTGCTCGGACTCGATCAATGCGCGCTCAACAATAGGCTGTGCGGCCGTTTCGCTCATGCCGGTAGCGCGGCAGCGTACGCGTACCGCATGATCGATCGACGAATAAATCGAACCTTCGTTGCGCGGTGCGAGATGTTCGCGCAAATGACGCGCCAGCTGATCGCAAAACGAAGATTCGGGAACCGCATCCGAACGCAGGCCATCCAGCAATATAGTGCTCGATACGCGCTCGGGCATCGTCGCCGCCAGCAACGTTGCGATGATCGCTCCGCGCGAATGTCCGATGACATCGAACGTCGGCCATTGCAACTCATCGGCTACGCGCAGGATATCGGGCAGATCTTCCCAAATGTTGTACGACGATTGCGGCGTACGATGATAGCTGTGGCCGTGCCCTGCAAGATCAAGCGCAACAACATCGGCCTTCAACGATGGCGCCAGCGCATCGAAACTTGCTGCATTATCGAGCCAGCCATGCAGCGCGATAACGCGTCGCGAACCATTGCGCCAACGCTTAGCCGCGATCGATACACCGGCAACCGTAAGCGTGAAATTATCGGCCGACATGAATTAATTAATACGTGGCTTTGTGGTGGTAGTCGGGGGCATGACGCAACGAGGATAGCGATGCGCAACCAGCGCCGACGGTGTCCATTTCAAGTTCGGCCAGCGACGCGGTTGCCATCGGCGCGCCGGCGCGATAATCGGCGGCGATGAACATACCAATCAGTGCACTCACCAAGGGTTGATGACTCACCAACAACAATTCGGAGAAATCGAGCTTCTCGATTGCGGCAATGACCGCGGCTGGATCAATGTCCGGCGTTAACCACGTCGCGGTAGCGATCGAATTATTCGGCAGTGCGCGTACCGCATTTTTTGCGGTTTGTTGCGCACGCGTATAAGGACTGGCAAAAACAGTGAGATCAGGTGTCACGACGGTTGCCAACCACTCGCCAGCTGCGCGTGCGTCGCGAATGCCGCGATCGGTTAACGTTCGCTCCGAATCTCGCGAACTTTCACGCTCCGCCTCACCGTGTCGCAAAATCCAAATACGCTTTTTCATGTTAATCCCTCATTGCCTGCTTTTATTTTAGGGAATACTCCACATCGCGATTTTGTTCCGCGCCCATCAATGCTCCGACAACTTCCGTGATGCTACGTTCGTTATATAAAATTTCGTAGAGGCCGACGACGAGTGGCATACGCACATTGATTTGTTCCGCATGCAGCTTCAGCAGTTTCAGTGTATTCACACCTTCCGCCACCTGACCAAGATCGGCGACGATATCGCTTAATTTTTTACCCTGACCCAGCGCAAAACCCACCTGATAATTACGGCTCAATGGCGACATGCACGTCACCATTAAATCG
Source organism: uncultured Spongiibacteraceae bacterium (assembly GCA_965653955.1). Taxonomy (GTDB): domain Bacteria; phylum Pseudomonadota; class Gammaproteobacteria; order Pseudomonadales; family CAMLJR01; genus CAMLJR01. Next base: position 809 of record CBFHCK010000109.1, on the reverse strand, counting down.
CCGATACCCGCAAGCCCCATGAACGTCAGCGGATCGGCGCCTTTGCGCACAGCGAAACGTGTCATTTCCGCGAGCGCGCGTGTAATCAACATGCTGATGGTGTTATGGCCGATACCCATAGCTGCCGCCATGCCGGCGATAATCGCGTAGACATTTTTCAATGCACCGCCGAGTTCGACGCCAAACATATCTGCACTCGCGTAAACACGGAAATAACCATTGTGCAGTAGCGCCTGCACTGCGGTATTTAGCGATTCGTCGTCGGAGGCTATTACGGTTGCAGTAATCTGACGTGCCGCTATTTCTTTAGCGAGGTTGGGACCGCTTAAAACACCGAGCCGTACCGAAGGGATTTCTTCGCGCAACACATCGCTCATCAAACGAAATTCGTGGTGTTCAGGCCCGTATGATTCAAGGCCTTTTGTTGTACTGATCAAGACACATTCGGGCCGTATAAAACGCGCCACCTCTTTTGCAACCTCGCGACACGATGCGCTTGGCACCGCCATCAATACGAAGTCGGCATCGCTCACTGCGCTGCTCAGATCGGTGGTCGCCTTCACGCCGGAATGCAACGCAAAATCACCAAGGTAACGACTGTTACGATGATCGCGATTGATTTCGTCGGCGCGCTCCTGATTGCGCAACCACAATTGCACATCGTGATTTTTTTCCGCGACGATATTGGCGAGAACCGAACCGAAACTGCCGCCGCCGAGCACCGCAACGCGATATTGTTTTGTCATGGCTTTATCTATGAATCGCTGAGTTGTATGAATGGATGACTCGAGGGTTTGGCGAGCCAGAAT
>CBFHCK010000108.1:0-7931 GCA_965653955.1 uncultured Spongiibacteraceae bacterium | reverse complement strand
AACGTCTCGGTCTGCGTCGCTAAGCGTCTTAGGGCAATGGCATTCGCCATTGCCCGTTTTCATTTTCAATGGAGGAATTCCTAGTGAATCCCATTATCAAGTCGTTCCAATGGGGCGCCCACCAAGTGACGCTGGAAACGGGACGTATTGCCCGCCAGGCCACCGGTGCCGTATTGGTCAGCATGGATAAAACCACGGTGCTGTGTACTGTGGTCGGCGCGAAAACCGCCAAGCCAGGACAGGATTTCTTTCCGCTGTCCGTCCATTACCAAGAGCGTACCTATGCCGCCGGCCGTATTCCCGGCGGTTTTTTCAAGCGTGAAGGTCGTCCGAGCGAAAAAGAAACGCTGACCTCGCGCCTGATCGATCGTCCGATCCGTCCGTTGTTTCCGGAAGGTTTCCAGAACGAAGTGCAGGTGATCTGTACCGTTCTCGCGTCGGAGAAGGATCAGGATCCGGATATCGCAGCGATGATCGGCACCTCGGCGGCGCTGGCCATCTCCGGTATTCCGTTCAACGGCCCGATCGGCGGCGCGCGTGTCGCGTACACCGACGCTCAGGGCTATGTGCTGAACCCGAGCTATAGCGGCTTGGTCGGCAGCAAACTGAACATGGTTGTCGCCGGCACCAAAGACGCCGTGCTGATGGTCGAATCGGAAGCCGACGAGCTGACCGAGGACCAGATGCTCGGCGCCGTATTGTTCGCGCATCAGGAAATGCAGGCCGTCATCCAGGTCATCGAAGAGCTGGCGCGTGAAGCGGGCAAGCCGCGTTGGAATTGGCAGGCACCGGCGGCGAATACCGCGCTGATGAAAGCGCTGGCCGATGGTTTCAAAGACCAACTCGGCGAAGCGTATCGCATCACCGAAAAACAAGTGCGCTACGAGCGCGTTAACGCGCTGAAAGATCAGGCGGTCGCGCAACTCGCCGGCGAAGGCTCCGAGTTCAACGCAGAAGATGTGAAAGGTCTGTTCAAGGATCTCGAAGCCAGCCTCGTCCGCAATCGTATTCTGCACGGCGAGCCGCGCATCGATGGCCGCGACAATCAAACCGTGCGTCCGATCAGCGTGCAAATCGGCGTACTGCCGAAAGTGCACGGCTCGGCTCTGTTCACCCGCGGCGAGACGCAGGCGATCGGTGTGGCTACGCTCGGCACCACGCGCGATGCGCAGTTGATCGACGCTCTCGAAGGCGAACGCAAAGACAACTTCATGCTGCATTACAACTTCCCACCGTATTCGGTCGGCGAAGCGGGCCGCATGGGTGGCGTTGGTCGCCGCGAAATCGGTCATGGCCGTCTGGCACGTCGCGCGCTCACCGCGGTACTGCCGTCGCCGGAAGCGTTCCCATACACAATTCGCATCGTGTCGGAAATCACCGAATCGAACGGCTCCAGCTCGATGGCGTCTGTCTGCGTCGGCAGTCTGGCGATGATGGAAGCCGGCGTGCCGTTAAAAGCACCGGTGGCTGGCATCGCGATGGGTCTGGTCAAGGAAGGCGAGCGCTTCGCCGTTCTGACCGACATCCTCGGCGACGAAGATCATCTCGGCGATATGGATTTCAAAGTGGCCGGTACCGCCAATGGCGTGACTGCGTTGCAGATGGATATCAAGATCGAAGGCATCACCGAGCAAATTATGGAAACCGCTCTGCAACAAGCGTTGCAGGCACGTTTGCATATCCTCGGCCAGATGAATCAGGTGATCAGCACCTCGCGCACTGAGCTGTCCGACAACGCGCCGAGCATGACCACCGTCAAAATCGACGCCGAGAAAATTCGCGATCTGATCGGCAAAGGCGGCGCGACGATTCGCAGCATCTGCGAAGAGACGCAAGCGCAGATCGATATCGACGACGACGGCACCGTGCGTATTTATGGCGCCGACAAAGCGGCGACCGATGCCGCCGTGCAGCGCGTGCTCGGTATCACCGCGGAAGCCGAAATCGGCAAGATCTACGAAGGCACCGTATCGCGTATTGTCGATTTCGGCGCGTTCATCACGATCCTGCCGGGCAAAGACGGTCTGGTGCACATTTCGCAAATCGCCAATCAGCGTGTTGAGAATGTGTCGGACTATCTGAAAGAAGGTCAGGTTGTGAAAGTGAAAGTGCTCGACGTCGATCAACGCGGCCGTATCAAGCTGTCGATGAAAGAAATCGAAGAAACTTCCGAAGCAGACCTGCCGGTGTAACTGTTTCGACAAGCAATACAAGTAATAGAAAAGGGGCGAAAGCCCCTTTTTTATTTGGGGTTTTATTTTTCGGGTTTTGTCACAACACCGTAGGTTGTCGCGTCTATATCAGTAACTTCTCGATGGAGAGCTGTAGTGACAAGCGATCATTTCGTCCAGCTGCGACCACGTTTATTCGGCATCGCTTATCGCATGCTCGGTACCAAAGTCGATGCCGAGGATGCCTTGCAGGATGTATATCTGCGTTGGCATCACGCGGATAAAGCGACGTTGGAAATGCCCGAGGCGTGGCTGGTCACTGTTACCACGCGGTTATGCATCGATCGTTTGCGTGCCGCAAAGATTGAACGCGCGGCGTATACCGGTCCGTGGTTGCCGGAGCCATTGGTCGAAGCGGAAAGCGCATCGCCGGAGCAAACAGTCGAACTCGCCAGCGATTTATCGATTGCTTTATTGAGCGTGCTCGAACGGCTCGCGCCGGAAGAACGTGCGGCGTTTTTATTGCGCGAAATTTTCGATGTCGATTACGCGGAAATCGCGCGAATCCTCGACAAGAACGAAGCGGCATGCCGGCAGCTCGTCCATCGTGCGAAAACACGTGTACGCGATGAACGGCCGCGCTTCGAAGTAACGCCTGCTGCACATGCGCGGTTAATTGAAAAATTCGTCGCCGCATCGCGTATCGGCAATACCGAGCAATTACTCGGATTACTCGCGCCCGAGGCGATCATGGTCAGCGATGGCGGCGGCAAAGTGATAGCGGCATTACGCATATTGCACGGCGCTGCACGGTTGGTGCGATTGTTCGAAAAAATCGCGCAGAATTTCAGCGGACGCGTCACGTTCAAATCGGCGCTGATCAATGGTGAACCGGGCACGCTGCGTTTTGTCGATGGCCATCTCGACACGGTGTATGCCTTTGTCACCGACGGCGAACACATTCACGAAATTTATGCAGTGCGCAATCCCGATAAATTGCAGCGTATCGTTGCGCAGGTTAATAGCTAATACGTTTTTAACGACAAACCGCTCGCCCATGCATATTTCAATGTGCGCTGTTCAATGCGCCAGCCCTGTGCGGTTTTCACGACGGTATCGTGATACCACAAGCCCGACACATTAATCTGATCGATGCCATTTTCATCGGGCATGATCAGCATAACCTGCGCGGCGGTACGCACTTTCGCAACGGTATCGGCAAGATCGATCGTCATCGTCGAAATCGTATGCTGACTGCCGGCAATCGAACCGACGAAACCACTGAGGAATTCGATCAACCCTTTTTTGTCGCAGCGCGGCCCGCCGAATTGCGAGTAATCGCAATCGGCATCCTCGGTAAATAATTCGGCGAGCGTTGCCCAGTCATTCTCGTCGATGGCATGGCAATAGCGGGTGAGCAATTCCTGAATTTCGACACGATCGGATAATTGTTGAAGATTCATCAGCGTGCTTCCTCCTATGAATGGTTCCGTTATGAACTGGCCGTGCTGGTTCAAGGCGGGGCAACTGTAAGTGCTGCAAAAATCTTTGCCAAACAATTATTCGTTTGTCACAAACGACATCTTTGTAGCGTCTTCGTTGTGAATTCACTGAAAACACTCGGAGATCACATCATGAAACAACGTCTCGATCATCAAGCGCTGGCCCCTGAATTGGTTCGCGCGCTGGGCGGCGTAAATTTCGCACTCTCGAAATCAACGCTGGGCCGTCCGCTTATCGACCTGATTTTTTTGCGCGTTTCGCAATTGAATGGCTGTTCTTATTGTGTCGATATGCACGGCCAGGATCTGCTCAAGGTGGGCGAAAGCATGCGTCGTATCAACGCGGTCTCCGTCTGGCAGGAGTCGCCTTTTTTCAGCGCGCAGGAGCGCGCGGTTCTTGCGTGGGTCGAGACGCTGACAGGACTGGGTAATGGCCCCGCGCCTGACAGCGTATTCGAGCCGTTGCGCGAACATTTCAGCGAAAAGGAGATCGTTGAACTGACATACGCCATTGCCGTTATCAATGCCTGGAATCGCATTGGCGTGGGGCTCAGTCTGATACCGGTCGATGCTGATCAGCCGCGCTGGGTGCAGGAGCGCTGAAATACCTGTTGCTCCTTTCCGGATTTTGCGAAAATTGCCGCCTTAGTCGTTGCGGCAGCGTTGTCGCCCCCGGAGCAGCATCATGGCCAAAGATAAACTTGTCATATTCGATACCACTCTGCGCGATGGCGAGCAGAGCCCCGGCGCATCGATGACGAAAGACGAAAAAGTCCGCATCGCGAAAATGCTCGAAAAGCTGCGCGTCGATGTCATCGAAGCCGGTTTCGCGATCGCCAGCCCCGGCGATTTCGAAGCCGTTAAAGCGGTGGCGGAAGCGATCAAGGACAGCACGGTATGCAGCCTCGCGCGTGCCGGCGACAAAGATATCGATCGCGCGGCGGAGGCGCTGAAGCCTGCGAAATCCGCGCGTATTCACACCTTCATCGCGACCTCGCCGATTCACATGGAATACAAGCTGCGCATGCATCCCGAGCAGGTGCTCGAATGCGCAGTGCTCGCGGTCAAGCGCGCGCGTCGCTACACCGATAACGTCGAGTTTTCGTGCGAAGACGCATCGCGCTCCGAGTTCGAATTCCTGTGCCGCATCATCGAAGCGGTTATCGACGCCGGCGCCAGCACGATCAATCTGCCGGACACGGTTGGCTACGGCGAGCCGGCGCAATACGGCGCCAATATCGGCCGTTTGATGCAAACCATTCCGAATGCCGATAAAGCGATTTTCTCGGTGCACTGCCACAACGATCTCGGTCTTGCCGTCGCGAACTCGCTGTCCGCGGTATTGCAGGGCGCGCGTCAGGTCGAATGCACGATCAACGGCCTCGGTGAGCGTGCTGGCAATGCATCGCTTGAAGAAATCGTGATGGCGGTGCGCACGCGTCACGATTTATTTCCGGTCGAAACCCGCATCGACACCTCGCACATCGTGCCAGCGTCGAGGCTGGTGTCGTCGATCACCGGCTTTCCGGTGCAACCGAACAAAGCGATCGTCGGTGCGAATGCATTCGCGCACGAATCCGGTATTCACCAGGATGGTGTGCTGAAGCATCGCGAAACCTACGAAATCATGCGCGCGGAAGATGTCGGCTGGAAAACCAACAAGCTCGTGCTCGGCAAATTATCGGGCCGCGCGGCATTCAAAGCGCGGCTCGAAGATCTCGGCATTACGCTCGCCGATCAGGCCGCGCTCGACGAAGCCTTCGCGCGTTTCAAAATCCTCGCCGATAAAAAACACGAAATTTTCGACGAGGACTTGCAGGCGCTGGTCAGCGATGTCGCCGTGCCGGAAATCGACAGTAAATATCAGCTCAAAGCGCTTGAGGCTTACACAAAAACCGGCGAGCGTCCGCATGCGTTATTGACGCTGCTGATCGACGGCGTTGAAGAAACGATGTCGGCGCAGGGCGACGGCCCGGTCGATGCGTCGTTCAATGCCATCGAAAAGCTTGCGCATAGCGATGCGCAATTAAGTTTGTATTCGGTCAATGCAATTACCAGCGGTTCCGATTCGCAGGGTGAAGTCACCGTGCGGCTCGAACGCGGCGGCGCGATTGTGAACGGTTCGGGCGCAGATACCGATATTGTTGTCGCCTCGGTGAAAGCGTATCTGGAAGCGCTGAATTTATTGTCTGCCGGCGTGATCAAAGCGCATCCGCAAAAAGAAGGCGTTTAATATTGTGAGCGACCGCAGAGCTGCGATGCCCGAACCGCTGCGTTCGCATTATCTCGATGCACTCGGCATTGAGATGTATGTGCCGCGCTTCGTGTTGCCGGCCGCGAAAGCATCGGCAGCGTGCGAATGGTTGATCGATATTGAGGAACCTCTGCAGGCCGCCGCTGTAATTGCCGAGATACCGCAATCCAGCGTACCGAATTCGCCAAAGCAAACGCCGATCGCGCGCGATATCGATATTCAACCAGCGCGCGTAGCGCCGACACCTCCTGCGTCGATGCCGATTAAATCCGCAGTGACGAATACGGTGGCAGCTCCGAAATTTGCGTTGAGCGTAACGTTCGTCGACGGCGATATTTTGCTGATCGACGATGCGCCTGCAACCAATGCCGAGCGCAGCGAATTTCAAAAATTATTAACGAATTTTTTATTCGCGTTACGGCATCGACCGGTGCAGTTCTCGCTCGATATTTTTTTATGGCCGATGCTGAAAAGCACCACGGTGCAGCAAGATGCGACGGCGGCGCGCGAAGCACTGAATGCGTATTTGCAAAAACAGATGCAACAGCGCAATGTGCAGCGCGTGCTGATTCTCGGCGCCACTGCCCAAGAATGGTGTGTGCTGGAAGATCGCCCGCAATTGCACTGCTTGCGCTCGGTCAGCCTGGTGCAGTGTTTGCGTGAACCCAAACACAAGCGCGAGCTTTGGGATGCGGTGCGCGCGCTGTCAACGAGCTGATCATGCTGCGCAAATTGACCCCCGCCGATGCTCACGCGATGCACTCGATCGAAATCGCGATGGTCGAGTTTCCGTGGAGTCTGCGCCAGTATCAGGATAGTTTTGCAATCGGCGATTTTGGCTGGGGCCATGAGCGTGCCGGCGAATTAATCGGATTCATTCTGTTTTCGCATGTGATCGATGAGGCGACGCTGCTGAATCTTGTCGTGCATCCGCATTGGCAGCGTCATGGTTTCGCGCGCGAGTTGTTATTGCACGGGCTGCGCGAGCTGGAACTGCGCGAAGCGATGCGTTGTCTGCTCGAAGTGCGCGTCGGTAATTTAGGTGCCATCGCGTTATATTCCGCGCTTGGTTTTGAGGTCGACGGCAAACGCCGCGATTATTATCCCGCTGTGATCGGCCGCGAAGATGCGTTGCTGATGAGCCGCATGTTGCCGTATCAGGAGAATGTGTAATGCATACTGTCGAAACCGATTGGTGGTTGCTCGATCTGCCCGAAGAATGGACCGCTGAGCAAGACGATGAAACCGTAGTGATCACCGATGAAGACGGCGTGGGCGCGCTCGAAATCACGATGCTCGAATATGAAGATGATTCGCCGATGGAGGTCAATGCGCTTGCACGGCAATTGATGCCGGACGATGTACCCGGACAGCCGGTAACGCTCGGCGATTTTTCCGGCCTCGGTTTTCAATATCAGGACGAAGGCGATGCGGTGCGTGAATGGATCGTCCAGCGCGATCAACGCACGCTGCTGGTCAGCTATAGCTGCGATGCGGACGATGCGGGCATGGACGATTCGATAATCGATGAAATTCTCGAAACATTGTCGTTAAAAGTCGCCGAGTAACTCCGACGGCTCGTCGGCTCTCTCCCATCTCTAACGGTCTGACTCAGCGGCATGAATAGTTTTATTCGAATCGGTATTTTTTCGATGGTTGTCGCGGTGTGCTCGCTGGCGCAGGCGCACGACATCAACACATTGCGTCGACTTGCCCAGAACGGCGATGCAGGCGCACAGACCGATTTAGGTTATGCCTATGCGAATGGGCGCGGTGTTGAGCGCAATCAGTTCATCGCGACTGCTTGGTATCGCAAGGCAGCGCTGCAGGGCAATCCAGTGGCGCAAACCAATTTGGGTTATGCCTACGCCAATGGTCAGGGCGTGCGTTTAAATCCGAAAGAATCGGTCGTCTGGTTTCGCAAAGCTGCGGAGCAGGGGTATGCCTCGGCGCAATGCAATCTCGGCGCAATGTATACCACAGGCAATGGCGTGAAGCGTGACC
>CBFHCK010000107.1:0-7988 GCA_965653955.1 uncultured Spongiibacteraceae bacterium | reverse complement strand
CCTCGACGCGTACCAGATAATTCACTTTGTTAATCATGCCGCGCACCGACGGAGTATCTTCAACTTCGACTGTGTGACCTATGCGGCGCAAACCCAGGCCGATGATGCAAGCTTTGTGAGCCTGCAGACGACCGAAGGCGCTGCGCACTTGAGTTACTTTGATTTTGTTGGCCATGACAAATCTATCCAGCTTCAATTAACCGAGGATTTCTTCTACGGTTTTACCGCGTTTAGCAGCAACGGCATCCGGGGAAGTCAGCTCTTTCAATGCATTGAACGTCGCACGAACGACATTCACCGGATTGGTGGAGCCATAGCATTTGGCAAGGACGTTATGAACACCCGCCAACTCGAGCACCGCACGCATCGCTCCACCGGCGATGATTCCGGTACCTTGCGACGCTGGCTGCATATATACATGCGAAGCACCATGGCGAGCCTTGACTGCGTAATGCAGGGTATCGCCCTTGAGGTCGACCTCAATCATGTTGCGACGCGCAGCTTCCATCGCTTTCTGAATGGCGGCGGGAACCTCGCGTGCCTTACCGCGACCGAAACCGACTTTGCCATTACCATCGCCAACCACAGTCAACGCGGTGAACGCAAAAATGCGTCCGCCCTTGACCACTTTAGCGACGCGATTGACCTGCACGAGTTTCTCTTGCAGACCTTCGTTAGCGCCGTCTTTTCCACCTTTCTGTTCGTTAGAAGCCATCGCTTAAACCTTAGAATTCCAAGCCGCCTTCGCGGGCCGCATCAGCCAGAGCCTTAACTCGGCCATGATATTTAAAACCACTGCGATCGAACGCCACTTTGACGACGCCCGCAGCCTTAGCGCGCTCTGCGATCAACTTGCCGACACTTGCGGCAGCTGTTGCGTTACTAGTGCTACCGCTACGTAATGTCGTATCCAGCGTCGACGCACTAGCTAACACTTTGTCGCCTTCCGCAGAAATAACCTGCGCATAAATATGCTGCGAAGTGCGATGGACGCTGAGCCGGCTGACGCACAATTCGCGCATTTTTACCCGGGAGCGACGAGCGCGACGCAATCTTGATTCTGTTTTTGCGTTCATAGTCGTGCCTTACTTCTTCTTGGCTTCTTTACGAAGCACGCGTTCATCAGAATAACGAATACCTTTACCTTTGTAGGGCTCTGGCGGGCGGAATGCTCGAATTTCGGCAGCGGCCTGACCCAACAATTGCTTGTCAGCTGCGCGGAGCAGAATCTCGGTCTGACTCGGGGTTTCCGCGCTGACGCCTTCAGGCAGCTGATAATCAATCGGATGCGAAAAACCGAGCGTCAAGTTCAGCGACTTGCCGGCAGCCTTCGCGCGATACCCGACGCCGATCAGCTCTAACTTTTTCTCAAAACCCTTTGTGACGCCCTGCACCATATTATTTACTAAGGCACGCGCCGTACCTGCGTGTGCCCACGACCGACCATCCTTCACATTAAAGGTGACCGCGCCATCTTCAATCTGTACTGCGACGGTGTCGTGGATATTGATCGACAGCGAGCCTTTACCACCCTTGACCGATACATTGGTACCGTCGAGCTTGACTTCGACTCCTGCCGGCACAACGACCGGGCTTTTCGCTACTCTGGACATGGTATTTAGCTCGTTGTCTCTCGATTCTTTAGAACACGGTGCAAAGGACTTCGCCGCCGACGCCCGCTTGGCGAGCAGCGCGATCTGTCATAACACCTTGGCTAGTTGAAATAATCGCGATACCGAGACCATTCCGAACCTTCGGCAATTCGCCTTTGCCTTTATAAGCGCGCAAACCTGGTGAGCTAATACGGTCGATCTCAGCGATGACTGGCTTCCCCTGAAAATATTTCAGATCAAGGTGTAGCGTCGCTTTGCCGTCGTTGGATTCGACGCGCTGAGCCGCTATATATCCCTCTTGCACTAACACGCCGGCAACAGCCTGGTTTAAATTCGATGACGGCATCACTACCGCAGGTTTGCCAGCCATCTGCGCATTCCGAATGCGGGTCAGCATGTCGGCTAACGGATCTTGCATACTCATGAATCTGCTCCTGAAGTCTTTGCGTAGCGCCGCTTACCAGCTGGCCTTAACCAAACCGGGCACATCACCGCGCATGGCGGCTTCGCGCAACTTGATACGCGAAAGGCCAAACTTACGGTAAACACCGCGCGGACGGCCTGTAATTTCGCAGCGATTACGGCCGCGAGACTGGCTCGCGTTGCGCGGCTGCTGCTGCAACTTGATTTGCGCAGCCCACTTATCTTCGTCGCTGGTTTTCGGATCTTGAATGAGCGCTTTCAAGACAGCTCGCTTGGCGGCATATTTTGCCGCAGTACGGGCGCGCTTCTTTTCGCGTTCAATCATCGATGTTTTGGCCATGTCCGCTACCTGTGCTATTCGGCTTCAGTTACGTAATTAATTAATTCTTGAACGGGAAGTTGAAAACGCTCAACAACGCGCGTCCTTCATCGTCGTTACGTGCAGTCGTCGTAATCGTGATATCCAAACCACGCAGTGCATCGACCTTGTCGTACTCGATTTCCGGAAAAATAATTTGCTCAGTAACACCCATCGCAAAATTGCCGCGGCCATCAAACGCTTTCGGACTAATGCCACGGAAATCGCGGATACGCGGGATCGCAATAGTAATTAAGCGGTCGAGAAATTCATACATGCGTTCGCGACGCAGCGTTACTTTGCAACCGATCGGCCAGCCTTCGCGAATTTTGAAGCCCGCAACCGATTTACGCGCACGCGTCACTACCACTTTCTGACCACAGATGGCTTCGAGATCTTTGACCGCGTGCTCCATCACTTTCTTATCACCCACAGCCTCGCCCACACCCATGTTCAGCGTGATCTTGGTGATGCGGGGAACCGCCATGATGTTATCGATACCAAGCTGCTCTCTCAGTTTCGCGCGCAACTCGTTGTTGTACAGCTCTTGCAATCTAGCCATTTCTGCTTCCGTCCGCTTACGCGTCGATTACTTCGCCAGTGGATTTGTAAATCCGAACCTTGCGACCGTCTTCCAAAATCTTGAAGCCAACGCGATCAGCCTTGCTCGTTGCACTATTGAAGATGGCAACGTTGGAAACCTGAATCGGCGCTTCCTTCTCTTGAATTCCACCCGCTTCATTGCGCTGGGGATTGGGCTTCTGGTGCTTTTTGTTGATGTTCACACCAGCTACGAGTACGCGACTGTCGTCGAAAACCTTCACGACTTTGCCGCGCTTGCCCTTGTCTTTACCGGTCAGGACGACTACTTCGTCCTCGCGTTTGATCTTGCGCATAACCTTTCCTCTGCTCTCCGCTCTTCTTCGCCGCTGCTTTACAGCACTTCCGGCGCGAGAGAGATAATTTTCATAAAACGCTCACTACGCAGTTCGCGAGTGACCGGTCCGAAAATACGAGTACCGATCGGAGCCAGTTGATTGTTCAAAAGCACAGCTGCGTTATCGTCGAACTTAATCAGCGATCCATCCGCACGACGCACGCCCTTCTTGGTGCGCACGACAACGGCATTCATCACTTGGCCTTTTTTGACTTTGCCGCGTGGAATCGCGTCTTTTACTGTCACTTTGATCAAGTCGCCAATACGGGCATAGCGACGATGCGAACCACCGAGCACCTTGATGCACATCACTTGGCGCGCGCCGCTGTTGTCGGCCACTTCCAAATAGGATTCTGTCTGAATCATGTTTTACTCCAAACTCGCACTAGCGCATCAAAAACTTTCGGGTGGCAATTAAACCGCTGCAGCGCGCTCTTCAATTCGCAACAACGCCCAGGTTTTGGTCTTCGACAAAGGGCGCGTTTCATAAACAGTCACGACATCGCCGATATGGCACTCGTTCTTCTCATCGTGAGCATGCAGCTTCGAAGAGCGGGTGAGATATTTGCCATACATCGGGTGCTTTACGCGACGCTCTACCAATACAGTGATGGTTTTATCCATCTTGTCGCTGACCACACGACCAGTTACGGTGCGGCCGCGCGCTTCTACTTGTGCTTCTGCCATGACTATTTGCCCGCCTTCTGTGTGAGCACGGTTTTCATACGCGCGATATCGCGACGCGCCTGTTTCAACAAATGCGTCTGAGTCAATTGGCCGGTGGCCTTTTGCACGCGCAGCTTGAATTGGGCAGCCAAAGCCTTGTGCAGCTCAGCGCTCACTTCGTCCGCAGACTTATCGCGCAATTCTTGAATCTTCATCACATCACCGTCCGCTTAACAAACGTGGTCGGAATAGCAAGCTTTGCAGCTGCAAGCGCAAACGCCTCGCGCGCCAACTCTTCCGGAACACCTTCAACCTCATACAACACTTTGCCTGGTTGAATTTGAGCTACCCAGTATTCAACGTTGCCTTTACCGGAACCCATCCGCACTTCGAGCGGCTTAGCGGTAATCGGCTTATCCGGGAATACGCGGATCCAAACTTTACCGCCACGCTTGAGGTGACGAGTCAGCGCACGACGCGCTGCTTCGATCTGACGAGCAGTCAAGCGGCCACGGCCGATCGCTTTCAGCGCAAACTCGCCGAAGCTAACCTTGCTGCCGCGCTGCGCGAGACCGGTATTACGGCCTTTGTGCTGCTTGCGAAATTTTGTACGCTTTGGTTGAAGCATCGCTGAAACCCTTAACCATATTCACCGAGAAAACGCATTCGCGCTTTCTCTATCTTTAGCGCAGTGCTATTAGGCCTGAGCGCTCTTTTTAGCCTTGGTGTCGGCCGCATCGCGAGTATCTAGAATCTCGCCTTTGAAAATCCAAACCTTCACGCCGATAACGCCATAAGTCGTGTGCGCTTCGTGCGTGTTGTAATCGATGTCCGCACGTAACGTATGAAGCGGGACTCGACCTTCGCGATACCATTCCGTACGCGCAATTTCAGCGCCGCCGAGACGACCGCTGACCATAACCTTGACGCCCTCAGCACCCTGACGCAATGCGTTCTGCACGACACGCTTCATCGCGCGGCGGAACATAACGCGCCGCTCAAGCTGTTGAGCAACGTTAATGGCGACCAGCTTCGCATCGAGATCCGGCTTGCGAATCTCTTCGATATTGATCTGTACCGGCACACCCATTTTGTCCGACAGCTCTTTGCGGAGCTTATCGACATCTTCGCCTTTCTTACCGATCACAATGCCTGGACGCGCGGTATGAACCGTGATGCGCGCGGTCTGCGCCGGACGCTCTATCACGATACGACTGACCGATGCACTAGCGAGTTTCTTCTGCAGGTACTCGCGAACTTCAAGGTCGCTGACCAGATGCTGCGCGTAATTTTTACGGCCGGCATACCAGATCGAATTGTGATCGCGGATGATGCCTAACCGAATACCTGTCGGGTGTACTTTCTGACCCATGTGGTCGTTCTCCTACTCAGCTCTGGCCGTCGGCGACTTTAACCGTGATGTGACAGCTTCGCTTCGAAATACGGTCGGCTCGACCTTTCGCGCGCGGCATGATGCGCTTCATGGTGACGCCTTCATCGACGAAGATTGACGAAACTTTCAATTCATCAACATCTGCGCCTTCGTTATGCTCAGCGTTAGCAATCGCCGAGTTCAAGACCTTCTTGATCAGATGCGCTGCCTTCTTCGGGCTAAACGTAAGAATGTTCAGTGCATCCTCAACGCCTTTGCCGCGGACCTGGTCAGCCACCAATCGGGCCTTTTGAGCGGAAATACGCGCGCCTTTCAGCCGTGCGGAAACTTCCATCATCTCAACCTCACTCTCAGCAAAGTTTATTTCTTGGCTTTCTTGTCAGCCGCATGACCTTTGAAGGTCCGTGTAGCTGCAAATTCGCCGAGTTTGTGCCCAACCATATCCTCAGAAACGAGAACCGGTACATGTTGACGCCCGTTATGCACGGCAATGGTCAAGCCGACCATTTCCGGCGCGATCATCGAGCGACGCGACCAGGTTTTAATTGGGCGACGATCGTTTTTCTCAACGGCCGTCTCCACCTTTTTCAACAGGTGAAGGTCGATAAATGGACCTTTCTTCAGTGAACGCGGCACAACCTAATCCTCTTTTCCAAGCTTCAGCTGAAGCTTTTCGAATCTCATTACTTATCGTTACGACGGCGCACAATGAGCTTGCTCGTGCGCTTGTTTTTACGAGTCTTGTAACCCTTAGTAGGTGTTCCCCACGGCGATACTGGATGGCGACCGGAAGAAGTCTTGCCTTCACCACCACCATGCGGGTGATCTACTGGGTTCATCGCTACACCACGAACGGTGGGGCGAATACCGCGCCAGCGATTAGCACCAGCTTTACCGATTTTGCGCAGGTTATGCTCGCTATTCGAAACCTCACCCAGCGTTGCGCGGCAATCACTTAAGACTTTACGCATTTCGCCGGAGCGGAGACGCAGCGTCGCATACTGACCTTCGCGTGCAATAAGCTGAACGGCGGCGCCTGCCGAGCGTGCAATTTGCGCCCCTTTGCCAGGCTTCATCTCGATGCAATGCACCGTGCTACCTACCGGAATATTCCGCAGCGGCAGCGTATTACCTGGCTTAATCGGCGCATCACTGCCCGATTGAATCTGGTCACCCGCTTTCAGACCTTTCGGCGCGATCACATAGCGACGCTCACCATCGGCGTAGAGAACCAGCGCAATGAAGGCGGTGCGATTCGGGTCGTACTCGAGACGCTCGACCTTTCCTACGATGCCGTCTTTATTCCGCTTAAAATCGACTACGCGATAATGCTGCTTACTACCACCACCTATGTGTCGAGTGGTGATACGGCCATTGTTATTACGGCCGCCAGTTTTGTTTTGCTTTTCAAGAAGCGGATGGAACGGCTCGCCCTTGTGCAAATCCGGATTAACCACACGCACGACAAAGCGGCGGCCCGGAGAAGTCGGTTTACTTTTTACGATCGCCATTTCAACAGACTCCGATTATTCCGCGGCGGTAGCAAAGTCGATGTCATGACCTTGCTCAAGACGCACGTAGGCTTTTTTCCAGCTCGGCTTTTTCACAGCGCCAAACTTGTTGCGCTTGACCTTGCCCTTGACGTTCAGCGTTTGAACACCGAGAACCTTGACGCTGAACAATTTTTCAACCGCTTTCTTCACTTCAAGCTTGGTTGCGCCTGGCAATACTTTGAACACAACCTGATTGCCGGCTTCAGCACTGAGCGCTGCTTTTTCAGAAATGTGCGGACCGAGCAGAACCTTGTAAATACGCTCTGTGTTCATCCCAACATCTCCTCAAACTTTTTCAGCGCCTGCACGGTCACGATCACCTTATTGAAAGCAATCAGACTTACCGGATCTACGCCGTGAACATCGCGCACATCAACCTTATGCAAATTGCGCGATGCCAGGTACAAATTCTCAGTGACTTCATCCGCGACAATTAACGCATCTTCAAGACCGTACTCACCGAGCGCCTTTACCAGCAATTTGGTTTTCGGCTGCTCCAATGCAAAGTCTTCAACAACCAGCAATCGCTGTTGGCGCGCAAGCTCAGAAAGGATCACCTGCAGCGCAGCGCGATACATTTTCTTGTTGACTTTTTGGCTATGGTCTTGCGGCTTTGCGGCGAAGATAATGCCGCCACCACGCCACAACGGCGAACGAATCGTACCAGCGCGAGCGCGCCCCGTGCCCTTTTGACGCCACGGTTTTTTACCGCCGCCACGCACTTCTGCCCGGGTTTTTTGGGCGCGGGTGCCTTGGCGAGCACCAGCCAGATAAGCGGTAACAACTTGATGCACCAGATCTTCGTTGTAATCTCTTGCGAAAGTTACGTCGGAGACTTGAACTGTACCGGCGGCATCACTACCGGGTTTGGCAATATTAAATTCCATTGCTCACCCCTCAGGAATTCTTGAGCTTGACTGCAGGGAGAACAAGCACGTCGCCACCGGCTGCACCGGGGACCGCACCTTTCACCAACAGCAAATTGCGCTCGGCATCGACGCGCACCACTTCGAGCGTCTGCACCGTCACGCGGTCGACACCCATA
>CBFHCK010000106.1:0-7989 GCA_965653955.1 uncultured Spongiibacteraceae bacterium | reverse complement strand
TCGGCTCTAGACGAATCGAGCGCTGGACGCAGGCATAAAAAAACCCCGCCTGAGCGGGGTTTTTTTATGTGCTGTTATTAGGCTTTGCGCGCCATGCGACGAGCAGCGACTAAACCCAGCATACCGGCAGCCAGCAAACCAAGGCTCGTCGGCTCCGGCACTTGAGCGCCTTTGCCGAATTCGCTGACGTGGCTGATGGTGAACTGACCAGAGCCGCCTAGATTAATTTTGCTTGGCAGGCCGGCCAGGCTAAACACCGCCCAGTCGAGTGATGCGTTGTTTTGGAACGCCGCCCAGAACTTGGCGTTTTTGATGATGTAGTAACCCGGTTCGGATTGCAGTGCGAACGCGAAAGCACCGCCGCCATCAACCGCTTGATACGAAACAGTTTCGGTTTTCAGGTTGAACGTAGTATCCGGATCCAGCAATGAATTAATCCAGTTGGTTTCGGTGCTTGGATTAGAGTTCCCAAGCGTCGCAACACCCAGCAATGTATCCAAGCTACCGACATCGACGGTGCCACCAGAAATGGTGTACGCCCAACTATTGGTTGCAAGGAGCATTGCAGCGGCTGTCGCTGCCGCTTTTGCTACTTTTTTAATGTTTTTCATGATTTTTCCCCAGACGAAATACGAGGCTAGATACCGATGAGCGTCTAGCGGTCGCCGCAAGTTAAGCACAATTTATGCCCCATTCTAACCAATTGATTTTTATGAAATAAAAGCTGATCGCAAAATTTTCCTGTCAATATTTCCGACAGCTCAACTATAACCACCCCAACGCTTGCATGGCCCTGAAAATGAAACATAAGCAATATTGCTTGTATTTCAATATGTTGGCGACAAACACGGCGGCCTGTAAGAAAAGCCGACGATTTTATGACGCCGATCGACACACGATGCAACGCGGATCCGGTTTGAGTGTCAGCGTGCGCCATTCCAGTGTTTTGCCATCGAACACCAGCAACTTGCCAACAGCCGGCTGACCGTATTCGGCAAGTAGCTTGATGGCCTCCAGCGCCTGCAATGTCCCGATCACGCCGACGATGGGCGACAGCACGCCGTTTTGCGAGCAGCTCAGCTGTTCATCTTGGACCGCATCGTCGTAGAGGCACCGATAACAGGGACTTCCCGCAACGCGCGGATCGATCACCATCAACTGACCCTCGCTGCGGATCGCCGCGCCGGAAATCAGCGGAATGCGTTGCTGCCAGCAAGCAGCGTTCAATGCGAAACGTGTGCGGAAGTTGTCCGAGCAGTCGATGACGATATCCACTGCCGCTACTGCGGCGGACAGCGTCTCGCCTTCGAGACGCTGTTGAAGCGGATGAATGCGGGTATGCGGGTTAAGCGCGCGCAAGGTTTGGGCGGCGGACTCTACCTTTGGCTGGCCGATCGCAGCATCGCGATGCACGATCTGGCGCTGCAGATTAGTCAGATCGACGGTGTCATGATCGGCCAGCCACAATTCGCCGACACCAGCCGCCGCGAGATACATGCTGACCGGCGACCCCAATCCGCCGAGCCCCACAATCAACGCCTTCGCCGCCAGTAGCCGCTCCTGTCCGGCGATATCGAAATCAGGCAGCATGATTTGGCGGCTGTAACGCAGCAGCTCGTCGTCGTTCATCGCGCTCGCCCTCCGGTCACTCGTTCGCGCCCACCCCAATCGCACCACGTCGAAATATCGCCATAGCCGTGGCTCGATAATAAAGAGCGCACTGCCGGCGCCTGCTCATATCCATGTTCGAACAACAACCATGCTCGCGGTTTCAACCAGGCCTGCGCCGATTGCGCGATAGCCGCAATGTCGGCGAGCCCGTTTTGCCCCGCCACCAACGCAGTGCGCGGCTCGAAGCGCACATCACCGTCATCAAGATGCGCATCGGCGGCATCGATATAGGGCGGATTACTGACGATTAAATCAAATTCACGCGCGGAAATATTTTCGAACCAGTTCGATTGCAGAAAACAGACGTTGGCGATATCCAGATCGCGCGCATTTTTTTGCGCGAGAGCCACCGCATCGTGCGCGATATCCACACCGAGTAAATTCCACTGCGGATTTTCTTTCGCGAGCGCGAGTGCGATTGCACCGGTACCGGTGCCCAGATCGAGCACATCCGCCATATCGGCAGCGACAAGACTCAACACCACCTCGACCAAGCGCTCAGTATCCGGACGCGGAATCAACGTGCTGCTATTAACCTTCAGCGATAGCGACCAGAACTCGCGATGACCAACTAAATACGCCACCGGCTCGCCATGCGCGCGCCGATCAACCAACGCTTCGAATTGTTGCGCGATGATGTCGTCGACGTCTTTTTCCGGCCACGCGTATAAATATGAGCGTTCTTTATCAAGGCAATGACACAGCAACAATTCGCTATCGAGCGCAGCGGTGTCGGTCTTGATGCGCGATTGCGCGGATTTTAATAACTCACGAATAGTCATTTATTTATTATCGAATCGAAAAGTTTTCGTGAATCCTGATTTACATCGATCCTGCTACGTTAATTCATTCATCGCCCATTAATTTTTATTCGTCGCCCACTTAATTATTCGTCACCCATCGCAGCGAGCAAATCCGCCTGATGTTCCTGCATCAACGGTGCGATCACCGGATCGAGATTACCCTCCATCACATCGTCGAGCTGATAAATCGTCAAATTGATGCGGTGATCGGTGATACGACCCTGCGGATAATTGTAGGTACGAATACGCTCGGAACGATCGCCCGATCCAACCAAATTGCGCCGCTCTTCCGCCTGCTCCTGCTGCTGCTTATTTTGCGCCTGCGATAATAATTTCGCGTTCAGCAACGACATCGCGCGCGCACGATTTTTATGCTGCGAACGTTCATCCTGGCACTCAACCACGATGCCGGTCGGCAAATGCGTAATGCGAATGGCTGAATCGGTTTTGTTGACGTGCTGACCGCCGGCACCGCTCGAACGGTAGGTGTCGATGCGCAAGTCCGCCTTATTGATTTCGATCGCTTCCACCTCGTCGATTTCCGGCAAAATTGCGACAGTACACGCCGATGTATGGATGCGCCCTTGCGCTTCGGTTTTTGGTACACGCTGCACGCGATGCGCACCCGATTCGAATTTCAGCCGCGCATACACATCCTGACCTTCGACGCGCGCGATCACTTCTTTATAACCGCCGTGCTCGCCCTGACTTTCGCTGATCAATTCGACGCGCCAGTTACGCCGCTCCGCGTAGCGCGAATACATACGAAATAAATCGCCCGCAAAAATCGCCGCCTCATCGCCGCCAGTGCCGGCACGCACTTCAAGAAATACGTTGTGACTATCGTTCGGATCGCGCGGCAGCAACAGCGTTTGCAGTTGGCTCTCTAACACTTCCATTCTGGCGCGGCCGCTTTGCAACTCGTCCTCGGCCATTGCGCGCATTTCCGCATCGCTCTCTTCGAGCATTGCTTTTGCCGTGTCGATGTCTTCGAGCACCTGCCGATAATCGCTATAGCAATGAACCAGCGGCTCGATCTCGGCAAATTCTTTCGACAACGCGCGAAATTTTTCCTGATCGCTAATCGTTTCGGCGTCGCTGAGCAGCGCCGACAATTCGCCATGCCGATCGAGCAGGTGATCGAGCTTTTGCAATACGCTGGATTTCATCAAAGGTTAATCATCGTCATTTAAGTTCGGCGATTCGCTCGCGGATGTATTCGTGTTGTGATTCACGCTGTCGGCGTCGAGTTCGAATAATTCACGCGACCATGTGATGACTTCATTGCGCCCCAATGCGCTTGCCCGGCGCATTTGGCTGCTAGGGCTGTGCAGCAATTTGTTCGTGAGGCTGCGCGCCAGTTCAGCTACTACCGCGTCGGGCGCATCGCCGCGCGTCAGTGCGCGCAGTGCTTTTTCCAATTCCGCATCGCGCAGACTTTCCGCTTTTGCGCGCAACGCCTTCACCGTGGAAACCGCATTTAGCGATCGCAATTGCTGGTAATACTCATCGACACTGAGCGCGATGATTTGATCGGCCTTGCGCGCTTCGTGCTCGCGCGTTTTTCGATTTTCGTCGACGATTTCTTTTAGGTCATCAACGGTGTAAAGGTAAACATCATCGAGCTCGCCGACCTGCTCTTCGATATCGCGCGGCACGGCAATATCCAGCATCAAAATCGGTTTGTGCTTGCGCACTTTCAACGCGTGCTCGACCGCGCCTTTGCCGAGAATCGGCAATTGGCTCGCTGTCGACGAAATAACGATATCCGCGCGAGCCAATTGTTCGGGGATTTCGGAGAGCAACACCGCTTCGGCGCGAAACTGTTCCGCCAGTTCGCGTGCGCGGCCCAGCGTGCGATTGGCGACAACAATATCGCGCACGCCTTTCTCGCGCAGATGACGGGCGACCAGTTCGATCGTTTCGCCGGCGCCGATCAGCAGCGCGCGCGTCTGACTCAGATCGGCAAAAATTCGCTGCGTTAAATTCACCGCGGCATAGGCGACCGACACCGGGTTTTCGCCAATCGCCGTATCGGTGCGCACGCGTTTCGCCACATTGAAGACGTACGGAAAAATGCGCCCGAGCTCGCTGCCGACCGCGCCCGAATGCGCCGCTACTGCGAATGCCGATTTCAGCTGACCGAGGATTTGCGGCTCGCCGAGAATCATCGAGTCGAGCCCGCTGGCCACCTGCATCATGTGCTGCAGGGCGTGATGATCGCGATAGACATAGACGCACTCGCGTAGATCGTCGTAAGTCATGCGATGGTACTGGCCGAGCCAGTGGACCAGGCGTTGATCGCTGCCTTCGCTATCGCCGGCAATCGCGAAAATCTCGGTGCGATTGCAGGTCGACAGAATCGCCACTTCATCAAGTTGCGCGCCTTGCAGACCGGCAGCGAGCGCCTCTTCCATTTGTTCCGGCGCGAAATTCACCCGCTCGCGCACCGCCACCGGTGCCGACTTGTGATTGATACCGATGACGAGCAGGCTCATGCAGCAGTGTGTCTCGCAAAAAAAGCGCGTAATTCTAACAAGGTAGCCGCGAAATGTGCATTTTGGCGGCGAACGCAGGCACGGCGATGAGCATTCCGCACGCACCGCGCAATCGGACGCAACATAACTTCACAAAGCGTGCGCGCAGGCCCTAGACTTGCCGCTCGTTGTCAGCCGCGCTAGCAGATCTAATGACCCCACTCCTCCGGTCCGCCCATCCTTCACCGCTGTTAGTGGCATTGCTCGGCGGATTATTGCTTGCCGGTTGCCAAACGCCACCGGTACAGCCGGCGCCGCCTGCTCCCCCGCCTGCGGCATCGGCGCCAACATCGCCCCCACCGGTAGCGGTAAAGACGCGACCGTTTCCCGGCGATAGCTTTTACGATTTGCTCGTCGCCGAATTCGCGCTGCGGCGTGGTGAATACGAACTCGCACTCGGCAATTATCTGCAGCAGGCACAGGCCACCCGCGATACCGAAGTCACGGCACGTGCGGCACGGCTCGCGCAGTTTTTAAAGGCCGATCGCGCCGCGCTGGAAGCCTCTGAGCTGTGGGTGTCGCAGCAACCCGACGATCTCGAAGCGCAGTTCACGCTGGCATCGCAACTGGCGAAGGCACAGCGCCCGCTCGAGGCGATGCCGCATATGGTGAAAGTGCTGGAAGCCGGCACCAAGGCGAATTTTGCCGTGATCGCCGCCGCTGCGCTGCAACTGCCCGAGAACGTGCAAAACGACTTGCTCGGCCAATTCAATCAGCTGCTCGTCGAACACAAGGACAATGTCGAGCTGATGACCGGCAAAGCCCTGCTGCTCCAGCAGCGCGGCGATAAAACCGAGGCGCTCGCGCTGATTCGCAAGGTGCTCGATGCGGCACCGGAAGAAACTCACGCGATCATCATCGAAGCAAAATTGCTTGAGGAATTAGACCGGAAGGACGAAGCCTTTGCGCGACTGCGGCAGATGGTCGATCAGAATCCGACGAACCGGCGCCTGCGTTTGCAATATGCACGGCTCCTGACGCAGACCGACATGAACGCCGCGCGCGAGCAGTTCGCGATTCTTGTCGCGCAATCGCCAGGCGATGGCGACATGCTGTTGTCATTGGCGCTGGTCAGCAAGGAGATCGGCTCGCTGGAGGATGCCGAGCGTTATTTCGGACAACTGCTGGCGATGGGCCAGCATGTGCAGGAAGCCCACTTCTACCTCGGCCAGATCGCCGAGCAGCGCGGCGAGCGGACGCAGGCGATTGAGCACTACAAGGAAATTCCGCCGGGACCCGATTTCTTTGTCGCGCTTGGCCGCATTATCGAATTGCAACTCGCGAACAACGACCCGGAAGGCGCGCGCCAGCATTTGCGCGATCTGCGCGGAAGCTATCCACAACATGCGGTGCGGTTGTATCTGATCGAAGGCGAATTGCTGATGGCATTGAGGGACTATCAGAGCGGCCACGAATTGATGACCGAAGCACTGAAAAAATTCCCGCAGCAACCGAACCTGCTCTACACGCGCTCGACATTCAGCGAGCGCCGCAACGATGTGCCGCTGCTCGAAAAGGATCTGCGCGCAATTCTCAGCAAAGATCCCGACAATTCGGTGGCGCTGAACGCGCTCGGCTATACGCTCGCCAACCAGACGCGCCGGCATGAAGAAGCTTACGAATTGATCAAGCGCGCACTCGAACAGCGCCCGAACGATCCCGCCATCATGGACAGCATGGGCTGGGTCGAGTACCGGCGCGGCAATATTCAAAGCGCGCGCGAATGGTTGGAAAAAGCCTATGCCGCATTTCCCGATGCGGAAGTCGCGGCGCATTTAGGCGAAGTGTTGTGGCAGGCGGGCAATGAAAAGCGGGCGCTCGAAGTCTGGAACCGGGCGCTCGAAAAAACGCCCGACAGCGAACCCGTCCGCGCCACGATGAAGCGACTGGCGCCTACGGCGCTGCCGGATTGATCCGCACCCGATGCCTTTTTTCCGTATACCGATGCTCACCCGCTCGCTCGCCCGACTCACTGTCATCGCCGCTGCGATGATCGTGACTGCTTGCGCGGGTCCAGGTATTCGCCCCGGCAGCGATGATCGCGAACACTGGCAGCTCAGCGGCAAGATCGGATTGCGCGGACCGCAGCTCGCCGAAAGCGCGTATCTGAACTGGCGCCAATGCGGCGATAACGTCGACATTCGCATCTCCGGCCCGCTCGGCCAGACTGTAGCGAAAATCGATGGTCACGGCTCGCAGCTGCGCCTCTGGTTCGAGGGGCGCGAACCGGTATCGACGTCCGACCCGGAGGCGCTGATGGAGCAACAGCTCGGCTGGTCGATTCCGCTGCGCGCGCTGCGCTATTGGGTTCGCGGCGAGGCCTCGGCGAGCGGCGGCAAGGCCGATGTGCAGGGAAATCCCACTCAGCCCAGCGTGCTAGAGCAGGATGGCTGGCGCGTCGAATACCTCGCCTATCATCAGAACGGCGGTACGGCGTTGCCAGCCAAGCTGAAAATGCATCACCCGAACAGCATTCAGGCGACATTGATCGTCAATGAATGGTTGCTCGGCGACGCCGCCTGCCACTGATGCCTCCGATGCTGTTTTTGTCTCTATTGCCTCTATATATACGCGCTGACTATTTCCAGATGGTCCGATTCAGATGCTGACCTTGCCTGCTCCCGCCAAACTGAACCTGTTCCTGCATGTCACTGGTCGTCGTGCCGACGGCTATCACACGCTGCAGACCTTGTTTCAGTTGCTCGACTATGGCGACACGCTGCACTTCGAAGAGGCCGCTACGCTATCGCTGGAGCCCGGGCTGGCCGGCGTGCCGGGGGAGGCCAATCTGGTTATTCGCGCCGCCCGGTTGTTGCAAGCGCATACCGGCTGCACTCGCGGTGCCTCAATTCGCCTGGAGAAGAGACTGCCGATGGGCGGAGGTATCGGTGGCGGCAGCTCGAACGCGGCGACGACATTGCTGGCCCTCAATCATTTATGGGATTTGCGATTGCCGCTCGACGAACTCGCAGCGCTTG
>CBFHCK010000105.1:0-8013 GCA_965653955.1 uncultured Spongiibacteraceae bacterium | reverse complement strand
AATTTTGTAATGGACTCGTAAAAAACGCCGATGCCGCATGCGCCTGATGATGTTCGGTGAATAATAATTGCGGCAGTTGCTTTTCCGCCAAGCCGCCGAGTGCGGCAAGTTCGCGCTTCAACGTCGTTTTCAAATACAGCTTTTCCTTCAGCCACACCGGCATCGCCGCGAGAAACGAGCGCATACCTTTCGGCGCATACGCGAGATAGGTTTCGAGTAGACGCTCGAACTTGATCAGCGGTTTGTCGTAAAACACCACGTAATCGACATCGGCCAACGTCAACCGCGCTTCTTGCAGACAATATTCGATCGCCTTGGCCGGGAACGCCGCGTCGTGTTTTTTGCGGGTAAATCGTTCCTCCTGGGCGGCGGCGACAATTTCGCCATCGCGCAGCAAGGCTGCCGCACTGTCGTGGTAATAGGCTGATAAACCGAGAATTACTGTGCTCAAAAGACTGACCGCCGCGCAAAAGGCGCTAGTTTACCCGCTGGCCCCTTCACTGCAAATCGAACGCACGAGCGGCCAATCGGGTGCCTTGGCGGGGTGCAAAATATTTCGATGTAATCCGAAGGATGCGATGCTGCGAAACTATGTGGTTATCTGGCTGCCAAAAATGGCGTACCTTAAGGAACCTCGACGCGCTGCCGGCATCGATAGGATGTATAACACGGTGCGCAGTAGTCGATCTGCGCCGTCTGTATAACCAAGAGCAGGAGAGCAAACGATGAACACAGACAATCCAAAATCCCCTACCACCGCCATTAAAAACGCCGAAACCTCAACCAACGGTGCCGCACATCGCGCGCATTCGGGTACCGATACAGCTGCACGCATGGCCCACGACTTTATCGACAAAGTCGCCGACGTCGCGCAGCAGTCCGAATCGAAAATTCGCGATGCCAGCATTCATGCCGAAGAATCGTTAAAGCAATCGCTGGATACCGCGCGCAACAAAACTGCTGAAGTCAAAACATCGATAGGCGACTTTGTGCAGCAACATCCGTTTGCCGCGCTCGGTATTGCATTCGGTGTCGGAGTGCTGCTGTCGTACGTCGCCAAGGGAAGCCGAGTCGAATAATGACTGCTCCTTACAGCGCATCAAACGATGCATCGGCACCATTCGGTACATCGGCGCCACCCGAAATACCGACCGAAACGCCACCGGTGCCCGATCCCACACCGGGCACCATCGCCGCATTTCAACAATGGATAGATGCTGCACGCATCGTGCTGGGTCGATTTACCACGATCGCAGTGATGGAAGCGCGTCTGGCGACAGTTAACCTGATCATTATTTTGGTTATCGCCGTCGCCAGCGGGCTGCTTCTCGCCAGCGCGTGGATTGCCCTGTTCGCGGCAATTGTCGCCTGGTTGCATACATTGGGTTTAACGTGGCACACGGCGCTGTTACTCATTGCAGCAATAAATTTTGCGGTGGCGGCCGGTGGCGCGTATGCCATTTACCGTCTGAGCAACAATCTGCTGCTGCGCACCTTACGTGCGTTTTTGCTCGCTCCGGAGAAGGCCAACGATGAACATGCTCAAAATCAGACGCCGCCTGCGCAATGAGCTGGTGCAGCAGCGATTGCTGCTCACCGACGATTTGCTGCACGCCTCAGCGAGCGCATCGCAGTTACGTCACAGCATCGCACGGAGTGTAACTTCGCCATTGGCGTTGGGTATTGCAGGGATGACGGGGTTCGCCGCCGCGCGCAAACTGCTGGCAAGACCCAAACCCGCCAAGCAATCCCAAGCGGATTCCGAACCGACCGAACAATCGCGCCGCTCTGCTGTTTCACCCGTGGTGATTAATTTATTGGCACCCGTGGCGATAGGTTGGCTCACGGAACGTTTGATGCCGCTGCTACACAATTTAGGTATCGGCGGCTCCGAGCCGCCTGCCGTCGATCAGGCGGAGATTCAATCCAACTATTCTGAGTCGATTCGTCCGTCCGAGCCGATGCTCTAGCAATAGCGCGGCGGAAAAATCGTCGAGCGGCTGTTAGAAATACGCGCCCTGCCGAACCCAATGCGTAGCAATCCATTTTTCTCCCACCGTCACCGGTGCGCCACCATGTAAGGTCGCTCGATCGAGACGGCTTTCGGTATCGCAATACGAAAAATAAACCGCGCCACCTTTGCGTGGCGCTACTGAAAATCCGATTTCCGGAAAAATCGTCTCACCGCCTTCATCGACATCGCTTAAATACATAACCAGCGTAGCGACGCGTTGACCGCCTTTCGCCAAATGCACGGCGCTGCCGGGATTTTCAGGTGAAAAAAAATCGTAATGCGGGCGGTACTCGGCGCCGGTGCGGTAATGCAGAATCTGCAAACCCTCGCCGTTATCGACCGGCATATCGATTAATTTCGCCAGACGTTTTTCGATGCGCGCGACAAACGTATTTTCACCACGCAAAAAATAGGTGCCTTCGCTGCTGCGTGAATCGACGATACCTGCGGCACCCGTCTGATCGTCAACGATTGTCGAGCGCGTTAGCTTCGGCGTCGACAGCTTGATTAATTCATCGCACTCGGCGGCAGTGAGCACATTTTCAAAAATCACGATATCGGGTTCGGCGATACGCCCCAGCACCTTCACGATATGGCCATCGATCTCAATTTGATTGCCCGACGCAATGCGCTTCCGATCGTAGCAGTAGCCGACGTAATGTTGCTCGAAACCGGCGGGAATCGGATATTGAAAAGGCTGTGTCGCCTGCGCGAGATCGATTGCCGCAAAGTCCGGCGCTCGCTGCGCTACTGCGGTGGTCGCGAACATCAGATCGAAGTTGTTTTTAACCATTTCCTCGATCAGCGCCGGTAGCGGCACGCCGCGAGCAATGTTATCGACAATCCATTGCTCCCATTCGGGCGTTAGTTGCGTGCTTGTTCCCATGACGTCGTGTTTCCGCCGTTTTCAGGTGTTTTGCTTTAACCAGGCGATCACCTCTTCCTGGTGCTTCTTCGTATTCACCTTATCGATGATGTGCTTGATTTTTCCATCCTTGCCGATAATAAACGTCGTGCGCAGCAATCCCATGAATTCACGCCCCATGAATTTCTTCATGCCCCAGCAGCCGTATTTTTCGGCAACCGCATGATCCTCGTCGGACAGCAACGTGAAATTGAGTTTTTCTTTATCGATGAATTTTTGCAGCCGCGCGACCGCATCCGGGCTAACACCGAGTGCGATCGTATCGAGTGCTTCCAACTCTTTTTTTGCATCGCGTAAGCCACATGCCTGCACGGTGCAACCGGGGGTCATCGCTCGCGGATAGAAATACAACACGACATTTTTCTTGTCGCCTTCCCTCTTTCCGACGAAATCTTTCAAGCTGACTTTTTCGCCATTTTGATCGAGCAGCGTAAACGCGGGGGCTAAATTGCCAATCTTCGGTAATGCCATTTCAATCTCCGTTTTCACTATTTGTGCGGACCACATCATCATCGTCACCAGCGACACTGTCCGGCGCATCCAATAAATCCGACGTGTCATCGCTATTCGCCAGCAAGTCGGCGGGCAATGAGCGTTTGCTTTTTGCACCGAGCTTCGCGAAATCGGCAACGCGTTTGACCATATTGCCTTTGCCGCGCGAAAAGCGATCGAGTGTTAATTCGTACGCAGTGCGCGATCGATCGAGATGACGCCCCACATCCTGCAACGCTTCGAGCACGCGCGCGAATTGATCGTGCAAACTTCCAGCTTGCCGCGCGATCGCTTCCGCATTGGTGTTCTGCCGCTCATAGCGCCAGATCGTCTGCACGGTACGCAGTGTTGCCAATAACGTGGTGGGACTGACGACAATAATGTTCTTTTCGTAGGCGCTGCGAAATAACGCCGGATCGTGCTCGAACGCGGCGAGAAACGCCGATTCGATTGGAATAAAAATCAGTACGAAATCGAGGCTGCGCACGCCGGGCAGATTTTCGTATTGCTTGATGCTCAAACCATCGATATGCGATCGCACCGAAGCAATATGCTGCTTCAACGCGGTATCGCGCTCGGCATCCGTTTCGGCATTGCAATAACGTTCGTAATGGATCAGCGAAACTTTCGCATCGATGACGATATCTTTCGCATCGGGCAGATGCACGACGACATCCGGCTGCACGCGGCGACCTTCGGCATTCGGCAACGCCACCTGCGTGTCATACTCGTGACCTTTGCGCAAACCAGACTCTTCGAGCACGCGCTCTAACACGACCTCGCCCCAATTCCCCTGAGCTTTGTTATCGCCTTTTAATGCGCGCGTCAGATTTAACGCCTCGACGCTCATGCGTTGATTCAATTCTTTCAGATGACTCAATTCAGCGCGCAGCGAAGTTCGGTCCTTGCTTTCCTTGTCGTAGACGTCATCGACGCGTTTACGAAATTCGAGCAGTTGCTCGCGCAACGGATTCAACGTGCCTTCGATATTTTCGCGGTTCTGCTTGGTGAAGCGTTCGCTTTTTTCTTCAAAAATCCGTTGCGCCAGCGCTTGAAATTCATGGCTCAACTGCTGCCTGGCCTCGCCGAGCAATTTCAACTTTTCTTCGGCAGCACGCTCGCTCTGTTCGAGAGTGCTGCGCAGCGCGGCAAGTTCGCTATTCGCCGCCGCTTCGCGCTGCTGAATTTGCTCGATGCGTTGCGCCATTTGCTCGAGGCGCTGTTCACGTTCGTTAATCTGCGCACGTAACTGCGTAATTTCGTCGCGGCGCTGACGCACCATTGCGAAGGTAAAGATTGCCGCGACTGTGGCAGCCACCGCGATTATTAATAACACCGTATTCCACATCATCGATTAACGTTTCCCGTTCGGTTCTCTGCAATTAGATTTCGCGCATTACTTTTTCTGTAGCCAACTGCGCCATTCCGGACTCAGCGGCGATGAGCGCACCGGAAAATCGCCGCTGCGGCGGTCCTGTAAATATTCGCGCAGTGTTTCGATCACGACGGGAAACGCCAATTCAGACCATGGAATTTCGTCTTCGCGAAACAACGCCACCTCAAGGCTTTCGGTGCCGGCGGCAAACACATCCCCTGCCAGCTCGCCGCGGTAGAACATATATAACTGATCGATATGCGGCAGATCGAACAATCGATACAGCGTGGCATTTGTCACGCGGGCGCCGGCTTCTTCCCAGGTTTCACGTTCGGCGCCCTGCAAAGTCGTTTCACCGTTTTCGAGAAATCCCGCCGGCAAAGTCCAGAAACCGTGGCGCGGTTCGATCGCGCGGCGGCACAGCAAGATGCGATCGCCGCTGGACACCAGACAGCCGACGATGACACGTGGGTTTTGATAATGAATCGCATCGCAGTGAAGGCAGACGTGACGATGGCGATCGTCACCAGTCGGAATTTTCAATTCGACCGCCTGACCGCAGTGACAACAAAAACGCATAGGCTGAATCCGGATGTTAAACCGTTCGCATCATACACTTAGGACCGCGTGCATTTAGATCGCAAATCTCGCCTAGGCGGTATTACCCGCACTGATTTGTCTAAGCCTTCAATTATCGATTTGATAAAACCAAATTGCTGTGCCATTACTTCCTTCGGTATTTCCACCTTGTTTGCAGGATCTTCACTTTGTTGAAAACGCTGCTGCGCCAACTGCTGTGGGCGCTTTCGATTTGTGCGTCGCTGGGTTCGACGGCGCTTGCGGAGGTCGTTTCGGTACCGGTGTTGTGCTATCACCGCTTTGGACCCACGGTTGCGGACAGCATGACGGTAACCACGCCGGTGTTCGCGGCGCATCTCAAATATCTGCACGATCAAGGCTATACGGTGATTCCGTTACAGGCGCTGGTGGATTATCACTTAGGCAAAGCGCCGGCCCCGCCACCGCGTTCGGTCGTGATTACTGTCGACGATGGGCATCGCTCGGTGTACGAGGAAATGCTGCCATTAGTGAAGCAGTACAACATTCCGGTGACGCTATTCATCTACCCATCCGCAATTTCAAATCGCCATGCGCCTTATGCGATGAGCTGGGAGCAGTTACAGGAACTGGTCGGCACCGGTTTGTTCACGATCCAGTCGCATACGTATTGGCATCCAAATTTCAAACAGGAAAGAAAGCGCCTTAGCCCTGCCGAATTCGATAAATTCGTATCGACGCAACTGCAACGCTCGAAGGCCGTGCTGGAAAAACGCTTCGGCACCGCGGTCGATGTACTGGCGTGGCCATTCGGCATCTATAACGACGATCTGCTCGCCAGAGCGCAGCAAGCCGGTTACACCACCGCATTCAGTATTGATGGCAAACCGACACGCCCAGGCGATCGGCTGTTAGCACTGCCGCGATTTTTGATGAATAACACACACCAAGGGCATCTGTTTGAACAGATTGTTGCCACTCCGCCCGCATCTAACACTTCCGCTCAGCGTTGATCTAGAAAAAATTTTTTCGTAAAGGCGTTGCATATTTTTTTAGCGAACTACACTTCAAATAGTTAGTCTTTGCCCGCACAGGTGATTTGTGAAAGCCTTCAAAAAATTATTTCCTGCCGCTATGGCGGCCATCTTCTGCCTGCCCGTTCATGCCGTCGTAATCAATGGCAGCGTGGTGAACAGCGACACGAAAACGCCGATCGAGGGCGCGTTTGTAACACTCGGCAACAGCAGCGTTAAAACCGATAAAAACGGTATTTTTCGTATCGATGGCGATGGTACCGAAGTGCGTGCCCGCGCCTACGGCCACATGCGTGCGATGCAGCCGGTCGCCAATGGCGCATCGATCAAGCTCGAATTAAAACCGTTCGATGCCAAAGGCGTTTATTTATCGTCGTACGGCGTTAGCAGCCTGAAACTGCGCAACGCGGTATTGGATTTGGCTAAACAAACGCCGGTCAATACGCTCGTTATCGATATCAAAACCGACAGCGCGTTGGTCACGCACAAATCCGCAGTGCCGCTCGCGCAGGAAATCGGCGCGCAGCGTCTGGTTCTGAAAAAGGACCTGCCCGAACTGATTGTGAAATTGCACGAGCAGGGTTTCTACACAATCGGTCGCATCGTTACGTTCAAAGACACGCTGCTCGCGCAGGCAAAACCCGAATTGGCAATCAAGAACAACCGCGGCGAGCTATGGAAAGACCGCGAAGGTCTGGCGTGGCTCGACCCATTCAAAACCGAGGGATGGGAATACAACGTCGCGCTCGCCGAGGAAGCCGCACAAATGGGCTTCGACGAAATTCAATTCGATTACATTCGCTTTCCCGATACCCGCGGCTTGGTATTTTCGAAGCCGAATACCGAACAGAATCGCGTCGATGCCATCAACGGGCAACTCGCGCTGGCGCGTAAAAAACTCGAACCGTATAACGTATTTATCTCGGCCGATATTTTCGGTTACGTCAGCTGGAATCTCGACGATACCGAAATCGGCCAGCGTGTGGTCGATATCGCTAACCACGTCGATTACATTTCACCGATGCTGTATCCGTCCGGCTTCCAGTTCGGTATTCCCGGCTATCGCGATCCCGTCGTGAACTCCTACGAAATCATTTATCGCTCGCTGGAACGGGCGCGGGTACGCGCAAATATCCCAGCGGTACGCTTCCGCCCCTGGCTACAGGCATTCCGCGATTACGCATTCGACCGTCGCCAGTTCGGTCCGAACGAGATTCAACAGCAGATCGCTGCATCGGAGAATTTCGGTGCGAACGGCTGGTTGCTATGGAATCCGCGCAACGTGTATAACGCGGAACATATCAAAGCCGCCGTCGCCGCTAACGTCGCGAAAAAAGCGGCGCTGAAAGCACGCGATGTGACCGCCGCCACCGAGCCGTTAGCGCTGCCGACAACTGCGAGCCAGCAACGCGCCGTGCAGTAAGACCCGTCAGCCGGCGGTTGATACTTCGCCGCCGGCTGATCGAAAGTCGCTCCCAGTCATTCAAGTACAGCAATCTCGCAGGTCTGCAGTGAAAGGTTTTCGCGTTCGCTCACTATCGCTTCTGCAAAACCCTTTAATCGTTTTGCTCGGCACCTTGCTGCTGGTACAAAACACCCTCGCCAATACCGCCGT